>NZ_JAHDSX010000031.1:0-30101 GCF_020969955.1 Allobaculum fili
TTAAATGGTTTGCGCGACTAATCGAGAACCATTACGAAGGGATCCTTTCACATACCATTTTTGGGATATCTTCAGGAAAGATTGAAGGCATGAATAACAAGATCAAGACCGTAAGACGACAAGCTTATGGTTTCAAGGATGATGGGTATTTCTTTCTTAAGATCATCGATGCTTCAAGAAACCCATCAATCAGGAATCCCAAATCCCACAAAATTTTTCATTGAACCGAAATTTTAAAGTGTTTCCCCGCTGGAAAAAGAAAGCCTGTCGCAGTTCAGGACAGGCTTAATAGATTCGATTTTCAGGCTCTGGCAATGGTCTCTTCTGCGGCTGCAGAGGTTTCTGTCTTTGGTTGCGGGCTTTCTGGACTGGCATTTTCCTCTGCTTTTCGGGAGGCGGCCGGTTTTACTTTCTGAAGTTTTGCCAGGAAGAAGCCGCCGTGGCGGTCATCTGGCTCAATCGTTTTCTGATCGAGCAGGACAAACTCGTCGTGGGCACTCAGAAAGGATTCAACCTGCTTTTCGTTTTCCTTCTTGTTGAGCGTACATGTGGAATAAATGAGAATGCCGCCGTTTTTAAGCTGTCGGGAGCCGCTTTCGAGCAGTTCGTACTGCAAAGGCGGAAGGGCGTCAAGATCGTTCGAAGAGAGACGAAGCTTCATGTCCGGCTTGCGGCTGAGAACGCCAAGACCGCTGCAGGGCACATCGCAAAGAACAATATCGTAAACGGGATCGTCTTCGAGCTTTGTACTGTCCGCCGCTCTGGCGCTCACGCTTTTTAAGGAGAGCCGTTTTGCATCCTTTTCGATCAGTTTGGCACGATGTTCGTGCAGATCAATGGACGTAATCTCCGCCAGATCTTTAGCCATTTCGGCCATTGCCATGCTTTTGGTGCCCGGTGCGGCGCAAAGATCGAGAATTTTCATCCCCGCTTTGGGATCGGCCCAGCGGGCGATTTCGCAGCTTCCGGGATCCTGAACGGAAATTTTTCCCTGCCGGTAAAGCGGATCGGTCGCAATCTGGCTGCCCGTATAGCGGTACAGTCCGTTTTCATACGGTTCCAGACGGCCGGTCGCTTCGGCCTGTTCGGGCGTGATCTTCATCGGATTAAGACGAACGACAATCGGCAATGCAGCCAGCGAGGCCTGCGCAAAGCGGAAGGCGCTCTGCGCGCCGTACTGCGCAATCCACATCTGAATCAGCCAGGAAGGCAGCGATGTTTTCAGCGCCAGCATTTCCACCGGATTTTCCGGATATTCCATCGGTGTGGAAATGACCTTACGCAAAATCGCGTTCACGAGTCCGCGTTCTGCGGGCAGACGTCTGGCCGCAATTTTATTGGCTTCATTGACGACGGCGAAATCCGGAATTCGATCCAGAAAGAGAATCTGATACACAGACATGCTGAGCAAAATAGACGTCTTCGGTTTGACTTTCCCTTTGGCAAACCGTTTCCAGGCCGCCTGACAGAGGGCATAGTTCTGCAGGGTGCCGTAAAAAATATTGGACGCCAGCGCCCGGTCCTTTTCGTCCACTTCCTGCAGATGTTCCTTTAAATAAAGATTAGAGTACGTCTCCTTGCGAATGACTTCGCATAAGGCGTTCCAGACCCATTCACGTACGTTCATAACATTTCCTTACTACTCTTCCAGGCTCATGGGATGCACGTTGATTTCCATTTTGCATCCATTGGCGTTTGAAGAGAACCACTCATCGCACAGCCACAGCGTCTTGATGAGCATCTGATCGTTCCGGCTGCGCAAAATCAGGCGAAAGCGGCTTTCCTTGTTTCGCATGCTGATTTCAGCCGGTCCTAAAACGGAAATTCCAAACGATTCAAACGAAGCGCGGATTTCCATCGCCTTATTGTAAGCCCGCAGTGAATCTGCATGGCGTAAAACGACTGTCGCCATGAAGGTGTAGGGCGGATTGGCCTGCTTACGGCGCAGCTCCATCTCCTGCTTAAAGAAATTCAGATAGTCGTGATGCAGCACGCTCTGCAGGACAAAATGATCGGGTGTGGCCGTCTGTATGAGCACTTCGCCTTTCTGCTTTCCGCGCCCGGCGCGTCCGGAGGCCTGTTCGGCCAGCTGGTACGCTTTTTCCGTAGCCAGATAGTCCGGCCGGGAAAGCAGCGTATCAATTGAAAGAATTCCGCAGAGGGTAATGTCGTGAAAGTCGAGTCCCTTGGCAATCATCTGCGTACCCAGAAGAATATTGCCTTCGTTTTCAAATTCGTTCAGTCTGAGCTGATGTTCCCCTTTTCGCGAAGTCGTATCGTGATCCATGCGTACGATTCTGGCTTCCGGGAAAAGGTTCTGCGCGTCTTCTTCCAGACGTTCGGTTCCCTGTCCGGTCGTCTGCAGCTTTTGAGAATGGCAGTCCGGACACTGATGAATGTGCGGATAGCGTCTTCCGCAGACGTGACAGACGAGCGCATCTTCCTGCTTATGGTAGGAAAGCGGAACGTTACAGTCTTCGCAGCGCAAATACTCGCCGCACGAAAGACACCGTATAGTGGGCAGATACCCGCGCCGGTTTAAGAGAATCATCGATTTTTCGCCGCGATCGAGACGCTTTCGAATGGCCTGAATGAGCGGTCTGGAAAAATTGGAAAACACCGGCTGATAGCGCAGATCCACCAGGCGAATCTGGTTGTTCACATTTAAAGCACGACCGGGCAGCGTGACGAGATGATACACGTTTTTCAAAGCCCGCGCATACGTATCCAGACTCGGGGTTGCCGAACCTAAAACGAGCGGACAGTCAAAGGCCTTCGCCCGCAATATAGCCGCGTCTCTGGCGTGATAGCGGGGACTGGTTTCCTGCTTATAGGAAGAATCGTGTTCTTCATCCATGACGATCAGCCCCAGATTGGTAAACGGCAGAAACACGGATTTGCGCGTACCAATCACAATGCAGGGACCGGCTTTGGCGACCGCGTTCCAGACCGACAGCGTCTGAGAAGCGGTCAGCCGGGAATGATACGAAAAAATATCGCAGTCAAAGCGGGACAGAAAGCGATCTTCCATCATCGGGGTCAAAACGATTTCCGGAACCATGATCAAAACCTGACGGCCTTCGTCCAGCGTCTTTTTAGCGAGATGGTAATACACTTCCGTCTTGCCCGATCCGGTGGCGCCAAAAAGCAGATGGATTGCATGATGCAAATTGGAAAGCGCGTTTACCGCTTCCTGCTGTCCAGGATTGAGCTGCGGCCATTCGATCTGCTCTTTTTTGGGCAGAGCCCCATAGCTGACGGTCTTTTTCTGCCGGTGGAGCAGCTTTTTATTGACCAGCGTCTGAATCATGTAGTCGGAAATCCGCTTGCGCGCTTTGACCTGTTCAATTTCATCGGGCAGTCTGGACCAGGCTTCATTTTGAGCAGGGCTTAACGCTTCGAGGGCGGACTCGTCGACTTTTTCCTTGACCAGCCAGGTGGTCATGGCTTCATTTGGTCTCTGAGACTTCGAGGAAAGAGCGGCTGGGAGCATGCAGTTGACCATGCTCATCGGCGAGCTGATCGTCGAATACGCCATTTCTCTGGCTAACGTCAGCTGTTCCGCGCTTAATACGGGATGGGCATCCACCACTTCAAGGACCTGCTTAATCTGATACTTCGCATCTTCCGGTTTCTCGCACAGCGCAACGACCATGCCGGTCAGTTTCTGTTTTCCAAAAGGGACGACAACGCGGTATCCCGGTTCCACTTCAAATGGACAGGCGTACGTAAACGGCGTGCTCAGCGCCCGGTTTTCGTGTTCAACGTTTACTTGAACATACGTCATTCCTGTTTTCTCTATCTCTCGCTTTGCAGGGCAGCGAAGTATTTTCCAATATTGGCTTCCGGATCGTAAACGGGTTCAATGCTGCCGTTTTCGCTGGTCGCTACCACCGTCAGTCCAGGTCCATGGCCGGAAGTGAAGGAATCGGAATGGACAACGACGCCGATCGTTACCGCATTGTTTTTATAATGAGCGCCGTATGTGGAATCGTGATCGAGCACCGCAACAAAGTCGCCGAATTTCAGATCATTGATGCCAAACTTTTCGTTGGCTTCCTTATCCTGCGTCATGATGTCATAGTCACCGTTCATTAAAGACGAAGACCCCAGACCGCTGCCCATCAGATAGGCTGGCAGTACGGCGGTTACCGGGAAGATCAGCTTGCCTTCTTCGTTTACGTGCAGATCCATTTCATCGAGAAGCATCGGGTCGATATTCATCCAGAACACATCCGGTGTTTCTTCGGCTTTCAGTCCCTGTCCATACGTACGGATTAAAAACTTTTCCGTTCCGTCCATACGGCACAGATCATCGGCTGGAAACCATGCCATCGTATGTTCCACGCCGCCATGCGTTCCGGTGACGATGCCTTTGGAGCCTTTCGCCGGTCCGCTCAGGCAGAGGACTTCGTTGCCGATGCAGCTGAACGTTTCGACCGCCATATTTTTATTCGGATCGGGATTGGCCATCGACACGCCGGGTTCTACATGATCGCCGGCGATGTTCATGCAGGAATCGCCGATCGCATGGGAATACGTAATGCCGCCGGTTCCCAGCGTAATTCTTGCCCGTCCGTCAAAGCCTCCGCGATACGACTTGATGGTCGGATGATCTACTTCCGCATTTACCGCCATGCAGACGAGCTGCTCACGATTCAATTTCATACTCATTCTCCTTTTGGCTCTCGCCAGATCCATCCGGCTTTGCGGATGTCCTTTTTCCTGTGTTCGATGCAGTCTATCCATTGTTTTATCTATTGCAGTGCTGTATCTATTGCCGTATACAACGGCTGCTTTCCATGAATTTCATTCGATCGTACGTATGCCGACGTATGTATGCCGATCCATTTATGGGATTTACGCCTGATCCGGGTGCGCAAACGTCCACGCAAACGCGAAGACGGATGCAGCGCTTGCGGTATCGAGGGCGTTATGAAAATGCCGGCCGTATGGAATAAACAGATGATGCGAACTGGCTTTCAGAATTTCCGAAGACAGGCCGCGCATGGCCCCGCCAATCGCAAGCAGGCAGTTTTCCGGCAGGATCGTATCCGCCAGAGAGGAAGCCGAATCATCGCGCGCTGCGCAATAGATCGGACGATCCGCCATTAAGGCGCACTCAATCAGCGTCGTGTCGTTTTCGATGGTCGCAATTTCGAGCCGTTCCCAGGCGCCCGCCGAAGAGCGCATCAGTGTGGAAAGCGCGCTTGACCAGTCGCGTTCGTGCAAAATCAGAAGCCGCGCACCCGCCGCATAGAGGGTACGGCATATGCTTCCCATGTTATACGGATCTTCGACGCCGCTGATGTAGACGCAGAGCCCTTTTTCTAAATGTTCCGGCTTAAGAGCAGGCAGCGATCGTGTTTCACAAAACAGAATGACGCCGCCATTGCCGGACGCTTTTGCGTTCATAGTTTCAGAATTCTGAAACTCGACGGGAATCCTTTTCTTTTTACATAAGGCAATTAAATAGGCGATGTCCCGGGAGCGTTTTTTCGGGTTGACCCAAAGCATTCTGGCGGTTCGTTTTTCTTCTTCCAGTACCGCTTTGACTGAAATGGTTCCATATACAAAGTTGTCCATAACGATATTGTGAGTCTGCGAGGATTCATTACGCAAGTGATATTATAGAGTGCGAAAGAGGTGACCATGAAACTCGATTTAAAAAACAAGATCACGCAGCGAATCTTTATTTACAGCGTTTCGCTCATTATCGCCATTTTTGCGTATCTGCTTTTCACCCGGATTAACGATATTCTTCATTTCCTGTCGAGCATCGTCAGTCTGCTTGCCCCGTTTCTGATCGGCTTTGGCCTGGCCTTTATTCTGGAAGGACCGGTCCTCTGGTTTGAAAACCGGCTCTCCAATTTCATGAAACGTAAAAAAGCGCGTGCCCTTTCGGTCGTTCTTGTCGTTATTCTCTTTATTCTGTTTTTCGTCTTCGTGCTCTGGGTCATGATCCCTTCCCTCATTGACTCCATACAGATTTTCATACGAAATTTTTCGACGTATTCGCAGCAGTTTGAAAACACGCTCGAAACTTTTGCCGAAAAATACAGTCTCGACATTTCTTCGATTCTGAACTTTCTGAAAAACCTGGACATCAGCGCTACGCTGCGCACCGTTCTGTCTTCATCCATGACCAAGATGATGTCCTATTCCTACAACGTCATTCACTGGGCGGCCAATCTCGTAATCGCGCTGGCTGCAGCGGTTTACATGATTCTCGACAAGAAGAATCTGCTGCTGACGTGCAGACTGCTCATCTATACGATTTTTGGCAAGCGTCAGGGAAACTTCATCCACCTGTACTCCATGGACGCCAAAAACGTATTCCAGCAGTACATTGTCGGCAACCTTCTCGATTCTCTGATTGTCGGTCTCTGCGCCTGGTTTGGCTCTCTGGTACTCGGCCTTCCCTACGCCCCGATGATCGGCCTCATTATCGGCATTACCAATATTATTCCCGTCTTCGGTCCGTTCCTTGGCGCGATTCCGGTCATCCTGCTTCTGTTCATGATTCGACCGGGCTATGCCCTGATCTTCGCGATCTTTATTCTCGTTTTGCAGCAGGTCGACGGAAACGTCCTCAAGCCGGTTATTCTCGGCGACAAGCTGGGCATTTCCGGATTCTGGATTCTGTTTTCGGTATCGATCGGCGGCGCGCTGTTCGGTCCGATCGGCATGCTGCTGGGTGTTCCAATTTTCGCCCTCGTTTATGAAGCGTTTAATGACTTTGCGCTCTTCCGCTTAAGCGGCCATCATCTTCGCGTCCCCTCCTCTGCCGTCATTGTTGAAGAAGAAGATTTTCCTGCATCGGAAAGTCATTCCTCAAAAGGGAATGATGCACTTCGGCTCGACTCTGCAGCAGAGGATGACAAAATTCAGTAGTCTTTTCACCTGAATATTCAAAAGCCATGCCGGGCTTATTTTGTGCATGAATCGAAAGGATCAGACATCTTGTTTCTGCTTTCTCGTCCTGTTTCTTTCATGTTCCTGATTCGCCGCTTTTTCGGATCCAGAAAAGAAAGCGAAAACAGAATGTTCATTACGCGCATCCTGTATTTTTCGGGTTGCCCAAAAGAGAAGGCTTCCTCACTTCGTGTTATAAACAAGGTATGGAATTTTTTATTGATATTCTTACGGACGCCTGGAAAGACACCTGGCTGATGATTCCGATTTTGTACGTCGTCTATCTGTTTATCGATTCTCTCGATCGAAAAACCGATCAGTCCGACAGCTTTTTCTGGAAGCTTCAGAAATACGGACCGCTGTTTGGTGCCCTTTTAGGCCTGATCCCGCAGTGCGGCTTTTCCATTCTGGCCGCCATGCTCTACGTATCCAATAACATAACGCTCGGCACAACGATTGCTGTTTTTCTGGCCACGAGCGATGAAGCGGTCCCGATTCTGATTTCTCAGCCGGACATGATTCCCTCTCTTGGCGTTCTGCTCGTTCTGAAGTTCATTGCAGCAGCCGTCATCGGTACGCTGATCGATAAAGTACTGTACCGTCATCAGCACATCGTCCGCTTTGAAGATCTCGAAGAGGAAGAAGAAGTCGAAGAAACGGACGAGAAGGAAGCGGAAAATCTGGAAGAAGACAGCCAGAGCGCCTGTTCGTGCTGCTATACGCAATACCCTGTATGGCTTTCCGCCCTGCTTCGTACCATCAAGATTTATCTGTTCGTCTTCGTGGTGACTCTCGCCATGAACGCGATTACCGGATGGATCGGCGAAGATCAGCTAGCGGCCTTCCTGCAGACCCAGACATTATGGCAGCCGGCTGCTGCAGCCCTCTTTGGATTTATTCCAAACTGTGCCGCTACCGTTGTTCTCTGCTCGCTCTACAGCTCGCATGCCCTGACCTTTGGTTCTCTGTTTGCGGGTCTGATGACCAATGCCGGCCTTGGACTTGTTGCGCTGTTCCAGTACTCTACGAATAAAAAAGCGATCTGGAAAACCGCGCTGCTGATGTACGTTCCCGCTGTACTGCTCGGCTATCTGCTTCAGCTTGTCCCCGCTCTGTTTTAGTCTCTGCCAGAATTCCGATCGATCACCATCGGTTGAAAGACCTCGTCAGACGCTTTATAAAGCACTCAGAAAATTTGTAAAAACACAAAAGTTCTCTCGAATATCCACATCCGGCCTGACCCGGGGCAGTCGAGAGAACTTTTTCTTTGCGCGGATTTTCAGAATTTCGCCGCCCAAAACGCAAAAACGATTCCATTCCAGACATAAGTATCTGTTTCAGAATGGAATCGTTTGATGGCAGGAGATTGCATCGTCAGCCAGAGCGGCTGTTTTTATTCATCGAGCGTGTGACGAAGATGATTCATTTTCACGCCCGCGTTGAAAATCTTATCTTCAACTTTGGACTGCGCAAGTTCGCTGAGCGATTTTACGCGAATGCTCATCTTCTTCGCATTGGCATCCTTTTCATCTTTCGCAAAGTAGCCGACAAAATGGACACCTTCTTTAGGCACCGCATACGTTACGTTTCCATAAAGCATGCGAATTTCCCGAGAGTTCAGCTTGATGGTGCGGTAGTCGCTGATCGCTTCGGCCCAGATTTCATTGGAGCGGCCATCCAGGTTTCCTTCCTGAATGAGCAGCGTGTCTGTGGCTTCATCGTAGTCGAGAACGATGCCGACGTGGTTATGCGCGGCGTCCGAAGAGAATACGGCGCCGGCTGCCGGTTTTTCGGAAAGTTCAAACTTATCACCGTGAGCGCTGAGCAGCTGCTTTACACATTCATAGCCGTTTCCGGAAAAGCGCGGCGAGAAGCCGTACAGTTCATAGAAACGTCCCCACGCAAACCAGGTGCACTGGCCCCAGAGGGTCGGGCTGTTGTAAGGCGATACCGATTTTCTCCAGGCTGCTCCGTTGGAATAATCCGGAAGCAGATTGTATTCGCCAAGGCGAAGGGTTTTCAGCCGTTTATTCTGACCGTGGGAAATCTGTCGGACATGAATCGATGTCGTCATCGCGTGCTGGCCGCCCGGGTTTGCTCCCGGATTGCTCAGAACCGGCGAGGCCGGACCGACAACGGTATCGGTTTCGGTCATGGAACCAATCGAGTCCGACGGCTTATTTGCGGATCCGTCTGGACGCTCGGGCATATTCGGAATGGGATCGTCCGGCTTTTCCCCGGAGGGGTCATTCGTGCCGGGATCCTTGGAGTCTGGAGGGGTCGGCATGGTCGGATCCTTGGAAGAGGCGGATGAATCTGACGAGTCCGAAGAATCGGACGAATCAGAGGAATCCGACGAGTCCGAAGAATCGGACGAATCAGAGGAATCCGAAGATTCATCGGAAGAGGAATCCTCATCGGAAGAATCCGATTTGGAATCTTCATCCCAGGAAGATGCGGAAGAACTGTTCTTATCGTCATCTTTGGATTCGTCTTTATCGGATTCGTCCGGATCGGAATCGTCTTTCGAATTATCCGATGACGTTTTATCCGAAGAGTTCGTATCGTTTTTCCCGCCGGTCACTTCGTGCATGGGCAGTGAAGACACTTTGCTCGTTTCATCCTTTTCCTCTCTGAACTCTTTGAGGGACTGGGACAGTTCCGAGAACGTGCGCGGTTTCGTTTTGTTTTCTTCTTCTTTTAACCAGGAAGTCAGAGAAGGCTTCTGGTCAGCTGGATCGGAAGGCGAATTTGCATTCATCGAATTTTCTTTCGATTTTGTTCTGGCAGTCGCTGCTTCTTCTTTATGATCGGAAGAAGCGTTCATCGAATGTTCCGTTTTCGAAGCCGACGCATCCGACTTTTCGGATGTCGACTGTTCTTTTTTTGAAGCGGTTTCGTTTCTGGAAGACGTCGAATCGGCCGAATCCGCTTTTTTTACGGTTTCGCTGCTGTCCATATTCTGAACATCCGATGCGTTTGCGTCTTTCTGACTTTCCGCTTTGGATGGTGTGCTTTCTTTCGATGCGACCGAAGACGCACAGGCCTTCGAGGATGTTTCTTCAGCCGGCGCCGGTTCAGGCGTGGCTGCCGGTTCGACATACGTCTGGGCAGCGGTCGGCTCTTCCTGTGTAGAAACTTCGAGAACAGGAAAATCCGGATTGCTCTGGCGGATGAGGGCAATCGAATTGAGGATCTGTTCTTTATCTTCATCACTGAGCGAGTTGAATTCACTCTGAATGCCGTTTAGATAATCATTGGCAATCCGTGCAGCATCTGCACCGGATAATTCCTGCAGACGAGAACGGCTCAGATTCTCGAGGCCCTGAACGGATGCCTTAAGCTCGGCGGCAGTTGGCTGTGCAATCGAGGCATGTACGAGAAGAGAGCGTCCGGGTACGGCGGCAGAAACCATGGCGGCGGACAGAAATACGGTTGCGGCTTTGACAAGGTTCTTTTTCAATTCAATTTCCTTTCCCCGTGTAAACGTATGCGCTTCCTTCAAAATGGAAATTCTTCCTGAACGGAAACGCTTTCGTTAAAACAACTTAGAAAATTATACCATCGGCATAGGGTCGGGGCAATGCGTCAGGCGACATTGTATTTTTCAAATGAAATCGTTAATAAATATTTTTAATTCTATTGTAAACTTTCTGCCGCTCCGGAATTTGTATCAATCGTTATTTTTGCAAGCGCTGTCACCGGCCGTTTCGTCAGCGGATACACTCGCGGGATGCCAGGCGCGCAGCAGAGCAATCTCATCCGCATAGGGCGGTTTATCGTCGATATAAGGGGTTTCCAAAATCTTGATGATGGAAGAGAGTCTTGGATTGTGTACGATGGCGCCCAGACTGTCCAGTCCGATCGTGCCTTTTCCGATGTTTTCATGGCGGTCCTTGCGGGCGCCTTTCGGGTTTTTGGAGTCGTTGACGTGCAGTACGGCAAGCCGTTCGAGACCGACCTGTTCATCAAACTGATCGAGCAGGGTGTCAAAATCGCTGACATCGTAGCCGGCATCGTTGAGATGACACGTATCCAGGCAGACTTTCAGACGGGAAGAATCTTTTACGCCATCGAGAATGGCGCGAATTTCTTCAAAGGTACAGCCAATCTCGCTGCCTTTTCCGGCCATGCTTTCCAGAGCGATTTCTACACTGGTCGAATCGGATTCGAAGACTTCATCGAGTCCTTCGCAAACCCAGCGGATACCCTCTTCTGCACCCTGCTTGAGATGACTTCCTGGATGCAGGACGAGATAACGGGCACCGATGGCGGCAGTGCGGCGCAGTTCTTCTTTCAGAAACTCCCGGCCAAAATACGCCGTTTCAGGTTTTAGCATATTGGCCAGATTAATAATGTAGGGCGCGTGGACGATAACCTGTTCTGTTTTCCATCCGGCGTCTTCCAGTACCGCTCTTCCCTGTTCAATTTTCAGCTCTTTTACCGGCTTGCGCTTTGAATTTTGCGGTGCGCCGGTATAAATCATGCAGGCGTCCGCGCCGTAGCTGAGCGCTTCTTTAATGGAGCCTTCAAAATATCCGGGCGCTTTCATGCCGACATGGCAGCCCAGATACATTACGTTTTCCTGATAGGATTTGGCATTCATATCCATTTCTCCTTTATCGTTCTCTATTAGAATGTACGTATTTCTATGGATGACAGAGGCGTGTGTTCGAGCGTCTGGCCGCTCCGCCCTGTATTTGCATCTGATCAAGAGTATACGAAATTCGATTTCTTTTTGAGCGATCTGCCTTCCTGTATCCAGTAAAAAACGCAGCAGGCTTTCTTATCAAAAGGCTTGCTGCGTGGATGAAATACAGAGGTTTAGCCAAGCGGTATGAAAAATCCGAACCGAATTTCCAGTTAGCCCTGTCTTGCGTTTTTGGCGCGCTGCCTGGCTTTGGCACGCTCGCGTTTCTGCTCGCGGATTTCGTTCTGAATCAGCTGGCGTTTGGCTCGGCGGCGAATCTTTTCGGCCTGCTCCGCTCTTTTCTTGCGGTAGTTCGGCTTTACTTTCGTCGACTTGCGGCCGCCGGTCAGACGGGAAACTTCCTTTGCGAGCGGATCAGCTTTCTTTGGACGGGCTGCACGATCCTTAACGGGAACGAGTTCGCCGTTTTTTACGTCCATTTCTTCAAAGACAATTCCCTGCTTCTTTAAGGTCGCAATGGCTTTGGCGTCTTTGGGTGAATAAATCGCGATGGCCATGCCGTCTCTTCCGGCACGGCCGGTACGGCCGGCGCGATGCTTGTAAAACGGCAGTTCTTTCGGGAAGCCGACCGAAATGACATGGGTGATGCCCTCGAGGTCAATACCGCGCGAGGCGATATCCGAAGCGACGATGTACGACTTTTTCTGGGACTGAATGGTGCGGATGGCCTTCGTTCTTTCACGGGCTTCGAGGTCCCCGTGCAGTTCGACGAGGTCGTAGCCGTCATTGCGCAGTTCCTTAGCGAGCGCGGCGGCTTCCTGGTTGGTATTGGTAAAGATCAGGCAGACGTACGGATGAATTGCACTGAGTACATCTTCGACTCGCTGCGCATCCGTTTTGTGCTTGCGATCAATGAGAATGTGACGGATCTGTGCCGCAAAGTCTTCATCGCTTCCGATGCGAATCAGTTCCGGATTGGTCAGGTACTTTTTCAGGAACGGCTGAAGCATTTCCGGGATCGTCGCCGAGAAAACCATAACGGTGACATCGTCCTTCATATGGGAAAGAATCGCGTCCACATCTTCAAGAAAGCCAAATTCCATCGTCATATCCGCTTCGTCGATGACCATGATTTTCGCTGTATCGAGACGAAGGGTCTTGTCGTCGAGAAACTGGTCTTTCATGCGCCCCGGCGTACCGATGACAATCTGCGGGGTGAGACCGCCTTCTTTCTTTTCCTGTCCGCCGGTAATCAGGGCCGTACGAACGCCAAAATGAGCGGAAATTTTTTTGGAACGCTCATACAGCTGCCAGGCCAGTTCGCGGGTTGGAACGGAAATTACCGCCTGAACCTGATCGAGATCGGGATCGATCCGCTCAAAGATCGGCATGAAAAAGGCATGCGACTTACCGGATCCGGTCGTGGAAATACCGATCAGATCCCGGTTTTTATCCTTGCGTTCAACTACCGCTTTTTGAATCGGGGTGAGTGTTTTAAACCCCTCAATTTTCATAATTTCTTCTATACGATTCACAGAAACACCTCTTCCTGTATATTGTGGCATATTTAAGAAGGTATCATGATTTGATGCCCATCCTCTCAATTGTACAGTCCGGTCGAAAAAACCGGCCATTCAGGAGCTGACCTATGGAAATTTTTGAAGTTCCCGTTCAGGGATTTTGCGGCGGTGTCAATCAGGCGATCCGTCTGGCCGAAAAAATCGTGAGCGAACATCCAGGTGAAAAGATTACCGTTCTCGGATCGCTCGTCCACAATTCGTTTGTCAACAGTCATCTCGAAGCCCAGGGACTCCATATTCTGGAAGCCAAAGGCAAAACCCGGCTGGAGCTGCTCGATCAGATTGATGACGGTCTGGTCATCTTTACCGCCCATGGCGTCAGCAATGCGGTTCGGGAAAAGGCCAGAGAAAAAGGAATGGTCTGCATCGACGCGTCCTGTCCGTATGTCCTTTCCACACAGAAACTGATTGCCCAGAAACGCAAGGAAGGTTATACGCTTTTTTATATCGGTATCAAAGCGCATCCCGAAGCGGAAGCCGCCATGGACTGCCGTCTGGAAAGCGATGCCCCATCGAACCCGTCCGAACGGCCTGCCTTTTATCTGATTGAAACGGAAGAGGACATTCCGGAAGGGGTAACCGGTAAGATTTTCGTCACAAATCAGACCACCATGTCCGTCTCGGGCTTAAAAGATCTGTTTGATCGAATCGCGCAGAAGTATCCGCAGGCCGAATTTGGGTCCGAAATCTGCAATGCGACAAGACTGCGGCAGCAGGCCGTCATGAATTTAAAGGATCAGGGCTATGATCTGCTCGTCGTGATCGGCGATCCCAAAAGCAACAACACCCGCAAACTGGCTCAGACGGGTCTGGAAGCTGGAATTCCCCATGTTCTTCAGATTGAAAGTGCGAGCGGACTGGACGGATTCGACTTTGCCAGAATCCAGAAAGTCGCGGTAACATCAGGTGCCAGCACCCCGGAATTTCTGAAAAACGAAACGATCGAGCGCCTGCATCAGATCGACCAGGGGCTGAACAAGTAATCCCGGCACAAATCGAAACAGCTGCCCGCTGCCGGCCAATCCAGACAGATCAAAATAAAATACAGGCCGGTTATAAATGGTACGATGCCTCTTATAAATGATTGCAGCAGATTTTGAACGGCGCGCATACCGCACGTCGTGCCAGCAGGCATGCAATCGAGTATGGAAAGGAGCGGCGTCGACAGCTTCCTGTGGCTGATTGGCGAAGCTATCTTCCACTATTTGCCGGTAGCCATCACCTGGTCGATTACCCGCAAGATGAGGACCAGTCAGGTGCTCGGCATTATCCTCGGTATTACTCTCGTTTCTCCGCAGCTCTTAAACGCCTACGCGGTAGCTTCTACGCCGGTGGCAGATATTCCAGTCTGGAATTTTGGCTTTGCGACGGTTCGTATGATCGGCTATCAGGCACAGGTCATCCCCGCGATTATGGCCGGCTTCATCCTCGTCTATCTCGAGCGCTTCTTCCAGAAGATCACGCCCGCAATTGTTTCCATCATCGTCGTTCCCTTCTGCTCCATCGTTCTGGCGGTTCTGATTGCGCATACGAGCGTTGGTCCAATCGGCTGGGTTCTGGGCGACTGGATTTCCAAAGCCGTTTACGCCGGACTCATGAATCCGTTTGGATGGCTGTTCGCTGGTGTGTTTGGCCTGCTCTATGCCCCGCTCGTTATTACCGGTCTGCATCATATGTCCGCAGCTGATCAGCTCGTATGGCGGAACGATCCTCTGGCCGATGATCGCCTTAAGCAACATTGCACAGGGCTCTGCCGTTCTTGGCTTCTCTTTCCTCACCCGTAAAAACGAACGTATCCAGCAGGTTTCTCTTCCAGCAGCCATCTCCTGCTACCTTGGCGTTACTGAACCGGCATTATTTGGTATCAACCTGAAATACGGCTTCCCGATTATCTGCGGCATGATCGGCAGCTCGATCGCAGCCATGTTCTCCGTTGGCTTTGGCATCAGCGCCGTTTCCATCGGTGTGGGCGGTCTGCCTGGCATTCTTTCCATCTTTCCGCAATACTGGGGCTTATTCCTGATTGCGATGGTCATTGCGATCGTTATCCCGTTTGTTCTTACCGTAATCTGGGGCAAAACCCATCTCTCTGATGAAGTCCGCTATGGACAGGCGCAGAAAGAAAACAGGCTCACCCTCGAGCAGGCAGACAAAGACGTAATCCTGAACGCTCCGATGCGCGGAACTCTGCTTCCTTTATCCGAAATCAAAGACCAGGTATTCGCTTCCGGCGCCATGGGCCAGGGCTTTGCGATCGATCCAGAAGACGGACTTGTGCTTGCTCCGTGCAATGCGGAAGTCATGATGGTCTTCCCGACAAAACATGCGATTGGTCTTAAAACGCAGAAAGGCGAAGAAGTCCTGATCCATCTGGTCATGGATACCGTGGAACTGAACGGCGAAGGCTTTACAATGCGTGTAAAACAGGGCGATCTGGTTACCGCCGGCGATCCCATGGTGGAAATGGATCTGAACGCGATCCGCGCTGCCGGCAAGTCGGTTATCTCCCCTGTCGTGGTCACCAGCGGTCAGAACGTGAAGCTGCTGGCTGACGGAAAGGTGGAAGCCTCCGAACCGGCTGCCGTTATTCTCCCTTCTTCCAGCATTTAAAAAACGCAGTCTTTTAAAAGACGCAGCGAAACAAAATCATTTTAACCTTTACATCGCTGACTTTTCATAAGTCTGCGATGACCCTCTGAACTGCACTTTGGAACTGATTATGGAAAGGAAATGTATGGACTGCTCAAAACAAGTCGTGTATCAGATTTATCCCAAGTCCTTTCAGGATACCACCGGAAACGGACGCGGGGATTTGAACGGCATTACCTCACATCTGGATTATTTGCAGGATCTTGGCATCACCATGATCTGGTTCAACCCGATCTTTCCCTCCCCGCAAAAGGATAACGGGTACGATGTCAGCAATTACACCGCCATCAACCCCGACTACGGCACGATGGACGATTTCGAAACGCTGGTCAGTGAAGCCGGAAAGCGCGGAATCGGCATCATGCTCGATATGGTATTCAACCACACGTCAACCGAGCACGAATGGTTTCAGAAAGCTCTGGCCGGCAACAGGAAGTATAAGGACTACTACATCTGGAAAAAAGGAAAAGACGGTCATCTGCCCACCAACTGGCCGTCCAAATTCGGCGGCCCAGCCTGGCAGTATGTCGAAAAATTTGACGAATACTATCTGCACCTGTTCGATCCTACCCAGGCGGATCTGAATCTGGCCAATCCGGATGTGCGAAACGAACTGGTCAATGTTCTGAAATTCTGGATAGAAAAAGGGGTCAAAGGCTTCCGTTTTGATGTCGTAAACCTGATTGACAAAATGGCGTTTGAAGACGCACCGGAAGGCAGCGAAGGCAAGGAATTTTATACCGATGGTCCGAAAGTCAACGACTATCTTCATCAGCTGCATGTCGAAGCGCTAGGCAATGCGGATGTCCTGACGGTCGGCGAAATGTCCGCAACGTCCGTGGAAAAGTGTTCCGGCTATTCGAAACCCGAAAACGAAGAGCTTTCCATGTGCTTTAACTTTCATCATCTGAAAGTCGACTACAAGGATAAGCAGAAATGGACGCTCATGCCCTTCGACTTTCAGGAACTGAAAGATCTCTTCTTTGAATGGGATGTGAAAATGGAAGAAGAAGGCGGCTGGAACGCGCTGTTCTGGAACTGCCACGATCAGCCAAGAGCCCTTTCCCGCTTTGGCGATCCCGTCCATTACCCGAAGGAATCCGCAAAAATGCTGGCATCGGTGATCTTTACCCGCCGCGGTACTCCGTATTTCCTGTACGGTGATGAAATCGGCATGACCAATCTCAACAGCCGTTCTGTCGCGGACTATGACGACGTTGAATCGCACAACGCGGCGGACATGCTCAAACACGAGCAGCATAAGAGCGATGACGAAATTCTCGCCATTCTCCAGGCAAAAAGCCGCGACAACGGCCGTACGCCCATGCAGTGGACGAATGGGACAAACGCCGGGTTTACAAGCGGCCAGCCCTGGCTTCGCCTCAACGACAATCTCGAAACCGTCAATGCAGAGTCGGTTTTACAGGAAGAAGACTCCATCTATGACTACTACAAGAAACTCATCGCGCTCAAGAAAACAAATCCCATCCTGCAGCACGGAACGACCAGAACGCTCCTTCAAACGGACAAAAATCTCTACGCCTATGTGCGAGAACTCGATAGCGAAGAAATTTTATGCGTCCACAATTTTTTCGGACACCCCGCTCCCCTTTCGCTCGATCTTCATGAATACGAGCGAATCCTGTCCAACTACAGTGATTTTGATCCGGATGCTCTCGCCCTGCGTCCGTACGAATCGCTGATTCTGAAAAAGAAGAACTAATGCTTTCTCTTTGTATCCCGAATACAAGGCTCTGATCTTCTGCAGCACATGCAGAGGTCTCAGAGCCTTTTCCTTTTGCTTTAGACCGCCTCCTCTCTGTCTTCTTGCCGCCGGCGATTCGTCGCAGGCTGCTGAATACCCGCACCGCCGATCGTCCCCGCAGGATTCCCCTTTCTATTCCTGATTCGAAGTCCTATTAAAGAAAAACGTTCAGATTTCGCCTCGCCTTTGCGAGTGAAGCGAACACCTGAACGTTTTTCTTTATTAGACTTGATTTCCTATGCCTGAGGGCAGCTGCGGCTGTCTTTTCGGTTTCCATGCTGTCTCTTCATCTTCGGAATACGCGAAGATCTTTAAAAGCGTCTTCGATTTCGTTTCTTTTCATCGCTGCGGATTTCATTGAGGCAGTCTTCCTCCAGAATACCGCTCTCCCGTACACAGGCCGCTGCAGCGCTGACCGCCTCAAAATTCAGCTCTGTCCCTTCCGCATCGGGTACGTAGCTTGCGGTGAATCGGGCATCAATTCCGATCTCGGAGCCTGCTTTTTCGGCATCGATATTGGCGCCGAGGAAAATAAATTTCCAGCCGTATTTTTCTTTTTCGTACTCAATCATCTTTCGAATCTGGCTGGCGGAATAGTACATGCTGTCGTTTTCCAATCCGTCCGTAATGATGACAAACATCACCTGGCTAGCTCGGTATTTCGGATTCATGTGCCGCTGTGACGCGATGATCGAATCCATCGTCCTTCCTACCGCATCATAGAGTGCGGTAGACCCGTGCGGTATGTAGTCTTTACGGGTCATAGGACGCACTGCCTGAAGATCGAGGCGGTTGTGGATTGTATGCGCCCTGTCGTTGAAGAGAACCGTTGTGACTTTGCAGTCGCCTTTTACATGACGCTGCTTTTCGAGCATGGAGTTGAAACCTCCAATCGTATCTTCGGTCAGATTGTACATGGAGCCGCTCTGATCGAGAATAAAAACAAGTTCAGTTAATCCTGCTGTCATAGAAGAAAACCTCCTTTTCTGGATGAATCCATCCTACAAAAGAAGGCTTTTCTTCAGGTCGCCCGAAAAGCGACATTTAAAACGGTACGGCGACATCCAATTGGCCGGCTGTCTGAGCATCAGAGCGAGCCGAGCAGCGGCTGATCGTAGAGAAAGAGAACCTCATTTATTTTAAAAATGTCGTATTTCTGCTTCTGGATAAAGAATTCAACAATCACATCGAACAGCAGCGAACGCGACAGAGCGTAGCCCGCACTTTCGAGCAGCTCATCGGTTTCCTGGAGAGTAAGCTTCAGCGCTATGGCCAAAGACAGGATCGTTTTCTTGCTGGGGATGTAGTTTTTGCGGCTTCGGATTTTGGAAAAGAGCTTGCGATCGAGATTGGCCCGCTTATATACATCCACATCGCTCATGCCTTTGGCATCAATCAGATGGAAAAGCTTCTGATTAAACGGTTCATCGACGATAAAATGGTCTTCCTCGTCTTCAGGCATTCCTTCTGCTGCGGCAGCAGTTGCAAAATGAGGCGCTTCAACGAGTGAAGGTGCGGCGTGGACAAGCTCTTCCTCATCATCCAGTTCAAAATCATCCAGTTCAAAGGATTCCGACCGTGATCGGTCAGTATGTTCTTCCGCATAATTGTCTTCAATATAGCTTTCCACTTCACCGGCCAGTTTTCGACTTTGCGCGAAGGATTCCCGGTTAAACACCACCAGATAGACATCCATCTCATGATCTTTCAGAAAATCCAGAATGGTCGTCATGGCGACCTGAAGCGCCTGGTCTTTAGGAAAGCCGTAAATTCCGCTGGAAATCAGAGGAAAGGCAAGACTGCGGATCTCATTTTCATCGGCCAGCTGCAAAGCACTCTGATAGGTTCTGGCAAGCAGGGATCTCGCCTCTTCTGGAGTGTAACTCGCAAAAACTGGACCTGCCGCATGAATGACGTATCTTGCCGGCAGCGCAAATCCAGGCGTAAGAACCGCCTGTCCGGTCGAAATGGGTGCCAGAGGCTTGCAGGCTTTTGCCATTTTTGCCGCGCCTGCTTTCTGAAAGATGGTCCCGCACACGCCGCCGCCCTGGGCCAGTGATCGATTAGCCGCGTTCACAATGGCGTCGACGTGCATTTCCGTAATATCATTTCGAATGAGCTTAAATGGCATACGTGTCCCTCCTGCCTGCTGTCTGGTTTTTCAATCGTCTTCTTTTATCGTACACAGATTTGAAGCCGAAACGAACGAAGAAAACGGAATTTCCGCTTCCGCAAGCGCATTTCTATTTATACTGTTTTTATTGATTATTCGTATAGTTTGATTTCTATTATCATCTATATATTGCAAACGCTTTTCGAACCCGGGATACTGGACAGAAGAAAAATTCAATCCAGTTGAATTCATCAGAAAGGACAAAATTTGTACAGACAGAGAAATAGATACGAAAAACAGCAGGCGGCACATAGCGATGCGCAAACCTGCTGTTTTTCATTCTTGCCATTATTCAAAATCCCGCTCTTAAAAATGCACCCTTGCTCATAAAATCGGATACCATCGAAGCAGATCGCCGCACCCTTCGGCTTCGATCGGCTCTACCGCCTGCCGAAGCCGCTCTTCCGGCGCAGGTATCGTCCCGGCGCGGGATATCCTTTCCCATTGCACCCGCTTCTTCGGGTCAGGGTCATTCATTCCGGCCTCAATGCGGGCCGAGAGAATTGCCCGCATTTCTTCCACCGTGATATTCCATTCACGGGCCAGCCTTTCAGTTACGCGCCTGGACCAGTTTTCAATTGACAAAAACAGCTCATTTTTATCCGTTCAATGGCTGCATTTACTGTTTCAATTCACTCACAGAAACCAGATCACTATCGATTTGCGCTGCTCCATTCGCAGTTCAGCGGGGATCTCCTTTGGATTTCCGCTTTTTTCACGTCGTCTGCGCCGCAAAACGGCTCAGTCCAGACAAAGGAAAAGCTGCCGTAAGGAATTCAGTTCCTGACGATAGCCTGTTCATTTCCTGTGGTGAAAAAAGCAGCTGGACCGGTTTTGGACGCTTATTCCTTCTCTGGATCCAGTGTAGATGAGACAGATCCGTCTGAGAGATTCTGGAGGGATCTTGCCATCTCGATTTTCTGCAGAAACGGTGCTTTCTTATCTTCCGGCATGGTTTTACAGATGGTTTTCCATTTGTTAAGCCGCCACAACAGCCACGCATCATAATCCGCGTTCCGTTTTGGATGAACGCCAAAATACAGGGCCTGAGGCGACAGCGTACCATCGACCGCCGGCGATTGCTTCTCTGCTTTTGGAGGGCGTACATAAAGCAGCGGATAAAAATGGCCGTCCTGAATCATCCGCTCGCGGACAATGGTAAAGCCATGATCACAGAGCCACTGGCGCAGATGTTCGGTATCCTTATGCGGAGAAAGCAGCAGGGACGATACTCGATCCGGAAGCGGACTGGCCGCAAGAATCTGTTCGATCTGCGTACCGCCCATGCCGGCGATCAGAATCTGATTCACATCGTCTTCTAATCCTTCGATCCCGTTTCGAAGGCGGCAGAAGATCCGATCGCTAAGACCCGCCTGAGCGACATTGGCTCTGGCTGATTCGAGCGGGCCTTCCCGCAAATCACAGGCATAGGCTTTCTGCACTTTGCCGTTTAGAAGAGCCTGAATGCATACGAAACCGTGATCACAGCCGATATCCGCAAGTACTGGACCTTCGACTTCCTGCGCCAGAATCTTCAGGCGTTTGGATAGCGTCGAAAGTCCGGGGAGTTTCTGAATTTCCATTACTGTTTAAAATCCTTCAGCCGTTTGGAGCGGGCGGGGCTTTTGAGCTTGCGCAGCGCCTTGACTTCAATCTGGCGAATGCGTTCGCGCGTCAGCGAAAACGCCTGTCCGACTTCTTCCAGGGTACAGGGCTGACCGTCATGGAGGCCGTAGCGCATCATGATGACTTCCTCTTCCCTTTTGTTCAGCGTTTCTAACGCGAGCGCGATTTCGTCCTTGAGCAGCTGGTTGTGGGTGTATTCCACTGGAGAAATGGACGTTTTGTCTTCAATGAAATCGCCAAGATGCGAATCGTCTTCTTCGCCGATCGGCGTTTCGAGCGAAACCGGTTCAAGAGCGATCCGCTGAATTTCACGGACTTTTTCCGGTTTCATATTCGGAAGCTTTTCCGCAATTTCTTCCGGAAGCGGATCGCGTCCCAGATCCTGAATGAGCTGACGCTGAATACGCGTCAGCTTGTTGATCGTCTCGGTCATATGGACCGGAATGCGAATCGTCTTGGACTGGTCAGCGATGGCTCTCGTAATGGACTGGCGGATCCACCAGGTCGCGTACGTTGAAAACTTAAATCCGCGCTTGTAGTCGAATTTTTCGACCGCCTTGATCAAGCCGCAGTTTCCTTCCTGAATCAGATCGAGCAGCGGCAGGCCGCGCCCGTTGAACTTTTTGGCAATGGAAACGACTAGACGCAGGTTGGAATTGATCAGCAGATCGCGGCATTCCTTGCGTCCTTCTTCCTGGTAGCCTTTGGCGGCTTCCTTTTCCTGCTGGGCGGTGAGCAGAGGAATCTGACCGATTTCGCGCAAATACATGCGTACGGGATCGCTGCTGCGATTTTTGGAATTTTCCTCAAATGCCTTTTCGAGTTTTTCAATCTCGTCATAAGAGGCCCTGCGCGACTTTGCGGTTTGGCTGAAGTTCTCCTCTTCTTCCTGAGTGCTTTCGCTTTCCAGTTCTTCTTCTAATTCTTCTTCCTGGTCTACCTTAAGCTCCTGATCCAGTCTTCCTTCCAGAGCTTCGCCGAAGTCTTCGGGAAAGGGGTCCTTTCTGGAACGGACAGGCTCGTCATCGAGGTCGTCGGCTTCGAGTCCCTCCGTATCCGAATCGAGTTCGAGGACCTGGCTGTTTCGGATCCATTCAAACAGATCCTCATTTTCTTCATCACTCAGATCAAGGGAAGTAATCATCTCCTGAAAGTCACAAAGATCAACCGCTTCTTTCTGATCTCTCATAGAAAGCAGATACTCTTTCGCTTCATCGAGCGAACGGAATTTCCTGGCTTTTCTGGTCATCGTATCAGGTTCCTTTCTATGTTTCTTTTTCCAATTATGAAAATTCGCCCGCCATCCATGTGCGAAATGGACAGCGAGGCGATGGACAGCGTGCGGTTTAACAAAGACGCATGCCGTGAATAGAACGGTCCATTCGTGCAGCTCAGAACTGGACCGTCTTTTTGAGCCGGTTCTTTTCGAGAACCAGCGACTGTTTCGTTTTGGTCAGTTCTATTTTTTCGCTCAGATCTCTCGCCTGACGAATTTGCCTCGTCAGGGAATCGATCTTGTGCGATAACATATCCGATTTAATTTTGCAGACGGCATCGTCGAAAAACTGAGGAAGCAGATCAGAATAGTCCGGCCATTCCGCCAGTTCAACGAGCAGATCCCGCGCATCCGGCTCTTCTATCTGTTCGATCAGAATGGCCGGATCCAGCGAGGCATCGGTCTTATACGCATGCAAAATGTAGAGAGACAGTCTCGAACAGGCGGGATTCGAGAAGAAGCCGACCTGCTCCTGAAACTGCTTCAGAAAGCTCTCATGAAACAGAATGGACCACAGGACGGATTTTTCCGCCTGCAGACGGCCTTTGACAACCGGCGGGATGACCGCTGGAGCGGCATTCCCTGCTGCTTTTCCGCCTTTTTTAAAGCGGTTTGGCTGCCAGACAGGCTTGAGGGGTTCGGCGGTAAAGGAAAAGCCGGTCAGTGCTTTCAGCTTTTCAAACGCCGCATTCTGTTCGAACGATTCGAGGGTCGTTCGAATGATCGACTCCATGGCGCGAGCGTACTGCTTCTTATCCTCGTAGTTGTTGAGATTGTACTGTTTTTTTAAATAGTCGAACGCGAAGGACGCGTACGAGACGGTCTGTTCAATCGCCTGTTCCAGTCCTTCCCGGCCGTAGGCATTGAACACTTCATCCGGATCTTTTCGCGGCGCATTGGCGACGATGGAAAAGCGGATTCCGGTATTCTGCACTTTCTGCGCAAATTTCCAGACCGCGTTCTGGCCTGCCTCATCCTGGTCATAAAAGAGCGTGACCGGAACGTTCAGCGCGGCGATCAGGCCGAGCTGCGTATCCGTCAGCGCTGTTCCTAGACAGGCAATACCTTCTTTGAAGCCGCCTTTGGCCAGTCCCAGTACGTCCATGGCGCCTTCGCAGAGAATGACGCGGCCGGCTTTGCGGGCTTCATCCTTCGCGCGGTGATAATTAAAAATCAGCGAACTTTTATCGTAAAGCTCCGTGGACGTCGTATTGACATACTTCGGTCCCTGCGCCGGCGGCAAAATACGGGCGGTATACCCAACCGGCTTACCGTTGGCGTCATGGATCGGAATCATAATCCGGTTGTAAAAGCTCGGGATGAGATCGTTCGTTCCAATCTGAACCAGACCGGTTTTTTCCAGCATGGTTCGATCGGAAATGCGATGCGTCAGATAGTCCTTGACCATGCCGGCTTCCGGCGCATAGCCGATTTCGTATTCTTTCAGTATTTCTTTCGAAAAGCCGCGGCCGCTCAAATAGGACAGGGCCTTCAGTCCGTCCTGACTGAACAGCTCGTACGAACAGTACACCGTAAACAGGCGCAGCGTTTCGTACGCGTCGCGGTTCTGAACACTCTTTTCATCCGGTTCAGCCTTCTGAATGTTGAGCGGATAGCCGATCCATTCGGCAGCTTTCGCCGCTGCTTCCGGAAAAGAGATATGTTCAATGTTCTGAATGAAGCGAAGCGCATTGCCGCCGGCGCCGCAGCTGAAGCATTTATAAATCTGCTTGTCCGGGGAGACGCGCATGGATGGCGAATGGTCGTCATGAAACGGACAGACACCAAGATATTCTTTTCCCTTTTTTTCGAGAGGGACATACCGCTCAATGACCGAAATGATATCGGTCTGATCCAAAATATTACGAAGATCCTGTTCAGGAATCTGCATGAAACTCAGGCTCCTTTCCCTGGGGGATCACGCCGTTTTATGAAAACAAGCAAAGAGCCGGAGGCAGAATTCGGCTCTTTGATCAGTAAATGAAGGAAATAGCAGTCGTACGTCGCGTATCGTTTTCGCCCCGTTTTCGCCCTGTTCAAACGTCGACGTTTCGTTCACTGTGCAAATGAACAAAATGCGTAACTTTTTAATCCGGGCGGATGACAAAATGAGGTGAAGGGTACTCGCTTTTCGACGCGGCGAAATGGATCCCATACCATTCGTAATACGCAAAAGGAATTTCTCTTCTCGAATCAGCTGCTGCTCCCAGAGCGGGAGCAGCCTGAAATGGAAGAGCCTAGGCAAACTGAACGCGGGAAGCGATGTAGTCTTTCACTTCAGTCAGCGGAATGCGGACCTGTTCCATGGAATCGCGTTCACGAACGGTTACACAGCCGTCATTTTCCGTTTCAAAGTCAACGGTGATGCAGAACGGCGTACCAATCGCATCCTGACGACGATAGCGTTTACCGATGTTATTGGCTTCATCGTAGGTTACGGAGAAGTCGCGAGCGAGATCGCCGCAGAGCGCTCTGGCCTGTTCGGAAAGCTTTTTGGACAGCGGAAGAACGGCTGCCTTATATGGAGCGAGGTAAGGATGCAGGCGAAGAACGATACGGCTGTCCTTTTCGGAAATCTGTTCGTTTTCGAGAGCCTGCGACATAACCGCAAGAATCAGACGCTCAACGCCGACGGAAGGTTCAATAACATACGGAATGTATTTTTCATTGGCCTCCTGGTCGAAGTATTCCAGAGACTGCTTGGATGTGTTCTGGTGCGCTGTGAGGTCAAAGTCGGTACGGTCAGCAATACCCCAGAGTTCGCCCCAGCCGATCGGAGCGCCAAAGAGGTACTCGATATCGGTGGTTGCGTTGGAATAGTGGGAAAGTTCTTCCTGATCATGAGCACGCAGGCGCAGACGATCGGAAGTCAGGCCGAGGTCATGCAGGAACTGTTCGCACATGCCTTCGAGTTTCTTGAACCATTCCAGATCGGTTCCCGGCTTGCAGAAAAATTCGAGTTCCATCTGTTCGAATTCACGGGTACGGAAAATGAAGTTGCCCGGTGTGATCTCATTACGGAACGATTTACCGATCTGGCCGACGCCAAACGGCAGTTTCTTACGCATGGTGCGCTGTACGTTTTTGAAGTTTACGAAAATGCCCTGTGCGGTTTCCGGGCGCAGATAAATTTCATTTTTCGCGTCTTCGGTAACGCCCTGGAACGTTTTAAACATCAGGTTGAACTGGCGAATCGGGGTGAAGTTGTGCTTGCCGCAGTTCGGGCAGACAATTACGTGCTCGTCGATGAATTCTTCCATCTGCTTGTTGGTCCATCCAGCGGGATTGACCTTGCCCTCGGTGGCGTCTTCAATCAGGGTATCTGCGCGGTAGCGGGTTTTGCAGTCCTTGCAGTCCATGAGCGGGTCGGAGAATCCGCCGACGTGGCCGCTGGCTACCCATACCTGCGGGTTCATCAGAATGGCCGACTGAATGCCGACGTTTTCCGGCTGTTCCTGGATGAAGCGTTTCCACCAGGCGTTTTTGATATTATTTTTCAGTTCGATACCAAGCGGACCAAAATCCCAGGTATTGGCAAGGCCGCCGTAGATTTCGGATCCCTGGTATACGAATCCGTAGTTTTTCATGTGTGCGACGATATCGTTGAAGCTTGCGTAACTCATAATATTCCTCCATTCATCTCCTAAATAAAATAGTGAATCACTCAATTATATGCCTTTCTGTTTCAAAAAAGAAAGAATCGATCCATTTGTTGGTCTTTGCAGATGGAAAATGAGCGGGATGTGACAAATTCTTTTTCGAATTGTGCAGTCTCGACAATTTGCAGTCGTCCTTGTTTCCAGAAGAAAAGCCGCCCCGTATTCAAAGAAGAAAGCCGGACGAACGCTTCGTTCTCTTCTTCGCAGGGGCGGCTGTTTTTGTCTTTCCAGTTTACGGCTTTCTATCGCAGCGACAGATCGCCGATCGGGATCTGGTTCTTCTTCTTTTCGTTCCAGGCATCAGCAAGCTGGTCGAGCGCGCGCTTGAGCGTCGATCTTGGGCAGGCGGCATTGAGACGCATGAATCCGCTTCCTTCCTGACCGAACATCACGCCGTCATTGAGCCAGAGATGCGCTTTGTTCAAAAAGAAGTCGTGCAGTTCTTCATCGCTCATCTGCAGGCCTCGGCAGTCGAGCCAGAACAGGTATGTTCCCTGCGGAATGGCCATGCGAATTTCCGGAATGTGTTCTTCCAGATACTTCTGGATAAACCGCGCGTTTTCGCGGATACAGGCGTTCAGCTCATCTACCCACTCGGCACCCTGCTCGTAGGCAGTCTGACAGGCGACAAGGCCGAGAACATTGGCCTCGCCCATACCGCAGCGTGACATCGTCTTGCGTACGGCTTTGCGAATGGTTTCATCTGGGATGATCAGGTTGGAATCCTGCAGACCAGCCAGGTTGAATGTCTTGGATGGAGCGGTGCAGAGAACGAGCTGATCCGCAATGGTCGGATCCGCTTCCAGCATGGTCGTATGACGATGATCGGGATCAAAGTCCATGTGAATTTCATCGCTGACCAGCACAATATCGTACTTTTTGCAAAGGGCAGCCAGACGCTGGAGATCTTCTTTAGCCCAGACGTTTCCCGTCGGATTATGCGGCGAGCAGAAGATGATCATACGCACTTTTTTCTCTTTGAGCTGCGTCTCCAGATTTTCAAAATCGATGGAATAGATGCCGTTCTCTTCCTTTAAAGGACTGCATACCAGTGTACGGTTCAGTTCTTCAATACTGTTTTTGAACGGGTGATAAACCGGAGGGAAAATCAGAATTGGATCTTCCTCTTTTGTGAGTGCCTGAATCAGGATTTTAATCGCCGGAACAATACCGGGCGCCGTTACGATCCAGTCTTTTTCAATCGCGGTATGATGGCGGGATTTCATCCAGTTCTGTACCGCCTGTAAATACTTATCCCATGGGGCGGTGTAGCCAAATACGCCCAGCGCGCAGCATTTTTCCAGCGCATCGCGTACGGCTTTCGGTGCGGCGAAATCCATATCTGCAATCCAGAGCGGAATCATTTTCGGATCGCTCAGCATCGGACCGGCATGATACTTCAACGAATGATCGCTCGAGCGATCGACAGCATGATCAAAAAGTCTTTCTGCCATAAATTTTCCTCTTTTCCCGTCTTCCTGCTTTTGGATCGATCTTCTTTCATGCACGAAGACGCTTTCCTGTCTTTTCAAAAAAGAAATGTGCCTCAAAAAAGAAATGCGCCGTTTCGCGCATTTCCTGAGTTTACTGGAATATTCTAATCGTTCTCATTTTGTATGGAAATAGTGTGAATCCTCAATCAGCGCAACGGAGAGATCATCTCCGGACTGGACTTCGTCCACTCTTGCTTTTAAATACGCCTCTCTTTGTTTTTCCTTCACACGGGATACGTTCCAGAAGTCGAACAGTTCATCCACATGACAGACGACGCCCTGGCCGTTCCAGCCGCAGATCGTATCGAACACGCCATCGGTCGCGATAAAAACGCGACGAACCGGAAGCGGCGAGCCCAGAGAATTGAAAAAGGCCCAGTGCCTGGAATCGCGCAGCGAATAAACCATCGAAGACGTCTTGATCTCGGTAACCATCATCGCAATCGAACGATCGGTTCGTTCATACAAAATACCGCCGTCTCCGGCCAGACCGCCCCATAGTTTTCCTTTGCGATAAATCGCGACCAGCATTGTTGTGGACGCGTCGCCTTCTTCAATGCCTTTCGCGTTTAAATAGCGAATCATTTCCTGTCGGACATGAACAAAAAGACTGCGCAGCAGGCTGTCCATTTCTGCATCCGGCGTATTTGTGTGTAAATGCGAACGAAGATAGGCGACGCTTTCTTTCACGCAGAATCGGGAAGCTTCTTCACTGTGCGAAGGTTCCATCCGGTAATTGAGTGATACCCCATCGCACAAAACGGCGATGGTCGCATTGTGAATCTGCAGGGCGATCGCTGCATCCTGATTGGGCATTTCTGCTTGTTTGTGCCAGGTTCCCTTACGGCTTTCGTATAAGGCAATCATCGATAACTTCCCTCTTTCTGTCTCCCCATTGCGGGCTGTTCTGGTTGTCCGCACGGCGCAATGCTCGAACCATCCTCCGGGTTAGAGTAACTTGGAGGCGTTTTCAGCGCTTTGGACAGTTCTATTGTACCTGAGTCGATCCTTTTCTCTTTCAGGGGTACATTTGCGGCTGTTCTGTCCTTTTCAAACGAAGGATACGAGCTTGATTCACAAAACGGACTTCCTTGCTTTCCGGAGATTTCGTTCGAACTTCAAGAGAGCCATCCCGATTCGGACAACCGAATTGATTGGCTATATTGAAAGCGGATTTTCGACCTGCCGGCTGACCAAAAATTTTTCCAGAAACCAGGAAAGGGTTTCAGAGGAAATGGACGTATGACTGATCAACGCCTCCCCGAAGGTAAACGGAAAGACCGCCGTCGCCCTTGAGGAAGTACGAAAAGAATTCGAAAAACTGGGTCTGGAAACGATAATGGTCCACATCGACAACAAGAATATTCACGGCTGTATCATTGGATACCCCGTTTACTTTGCAAACGTAAACGAATATACGTTCCAGCGGTACCTGTTCTACTCCACACGGTTTGATAAAGCGATGAAATTCGGAGGGACACATACCGCGGCGGAAATTCGAGTACTTTTGATGAGCTCAATAAGTACTCACCATTGGCGGAATGCCGGTTGTGTCGTCCAACTACTGGAACATGGTGTATGGACGGCTCTCCGGGCAAGCGAAAGAAGATGTGGAATGTCTTAGCACCATGCGTCAGCTTGCCCGCAACATGACCTTCTTAATACGCGCTTCAGGACGCGAAAGAAAAATACGGTTTTCCGGAAGAAGAAGCGCATGTCATGACCAACTTCATCCGCTATAACCATAAACAGTAATTTCTTATTTGACGGTCTTATCCCCTTCAATTTCTGCTGATATTGTTTCAGCGAAAACTGGAGGGTTTTAAATGCCCAATTCTCTTTTCATTCGAAGCAGCCAATTGAGCAGGTACGGATCTGAGGGGATGTCCAGAAATCTGTGTAAATTCGATTTTTTAGCAGTTGAAATATTTGGTCGTACCGAACAGCAAAAAACCTTCGCTGAATGGTGAGTGAATGAAAATTTCTGAAGCGACCCTTTATAGCGGGCGCCCTCCGCTGCCAGACTGGCGACGTTCCTGCCACTTCTTCTCAAGCTCCACGATCCGCAAATACAAAGTCTTATATACCGCATCATCGCTGGGGAACGAGCCTTTTTTTCATTCATAGGCCCCCGCGCGCGGCGGCCCACCCTTGGTTAGTTGAAATATGGATGAGGGATCGTTGAGTCCTCTTTTATTATTTTTAATGAATTTCTCTTCGCAATTTCGATTCCTGATAGAATCGCTTTGTACCAGAGCACTGGAAAAGCACGTTACGCAAATAATTCATAATGATAATTATTTACCTTTCATGA
>NZ_JAHDSX010000032.1:0-28203 GCF_020969955.1 Allobaculum fili
ATTAGAAAGTGTCCGCAATTAGGGAACAGATCAAAACGATCGTCCAGTAGTTGGGGTCGCTGCTAATCGGGTGTCCTTGGAATAGGTTGACTCTAAAAAAATTGTCCACTTTCTGGGGTACAGTTTATAGGGGTATATACAGATTCTGCCTGGAAAACGGAATCTCCTGGTAATTAAAATTCTTCTCCAGCCTGTACAGCGGAAGACCGAGAATGGTTTTCATGCAGGTAATATGAGCCAGAAGAGATGGTGAAATGTAGCTGTGCGGGATCAGCTTAGGATTGGGATTATCCCCGCTGAAAATCACAGTATCACCGTTTTCGTCTGTCCAGGCGAAGTGATGAATAATGGTTCTGCTGTTATAAATCTCTGCGCACTGGTATCCAATTTCTTCACAGATTGTCGGAGCAAGTTCTCGGCACTGGTCTTTGATTTCCAGAAATCGGGGATCATCAGGATAAACATCCTTTTCTCTGACTGGGAGCTGATCAATCGACTCCCGTCTGCTTTTTCTCTTCTTGCGGATATGCTCCTGAATGACAGTGTATTGCTCCGCTTCTTCTTCGGCAGCCTGCTTCTCCAGCTTTTCCTGCTCTGTTGGTTCTGTCTCAAAGAGGGGGATCTGTTCAGTCGAAGAGTCGTAAATCATGTTGGTAAGACGGCGTTTCTTGCTGAGAATTTGCCGGATCAGATAGATCAGATCTTCGGTATTGGACCGAAGTTCTTCTTCTGTCAGGCTGTTGAGCAGCTGATTCAGCTCACTGGTATCAAGGTCATCGGCATAAATCAGGGAATCGAGTTGGACATTCATGCTTTAAGTATAGGAAAAACCGATATCTTCATCCAACGATCTGCCCGAGAATAACCTTTTATAATAAGCGCTATAAACTGATAAATAACAGTGAAACGCTTAAATATATATAGGATAAGATTTTTTAAATACTGTTCCTGTGTCGACACATAGCCCGTTCAGCAGCCACATCAGCTGCTGCTCTGTAACAGAAACCATGCCATCTCCTTCCATACGCCAGTCAAAATGCCCTTCGTTGAGGATTTTAGAGAACATCCAGAATCCTGTGCCGTCGTAAAACAGGCACTTGATCCGGTCTTTATGACGGTTGGTGAAGATGTACAGCGACTGATCGCATGGATTAATGCCAAACTGATCAGCTGCGTACTGACAAAGTGTGTTGATGCCTTTTCGAAAATCAATCGGCTCTTTGGCAATATAGATGCCGGATATATCAAATGAGAGATTCATGGTTTTAGTCCTTTCTGATGACGACTTTGTAAAACGTGATGTGCTGATCGGAACGTGCTGACCGATTCAGATGTGGCTGGGGTGATGCACCAGGCGGAGGCTTGATGAGTCCAAACTTCTCGCTGCGCAGAACAGATCGAAAGCTGTTGTAGCTGATCTGCTTCATTTGGCAAAAGCTCAAAACGGAGCCGCAGTGAGACTCTCTGAATTCATCAATCAATGGTTTCCATTTCTGGTAAGTTGTATATCTGGTCATAAAAACAGGCCCTCCTTGGCAATAGTTTCTCAAGGAGGGCCTGTTAATTTAAGATGTCAATGAATTGACGCTTACAAATCAAGACCGAGCGTAATTAAAGAACAAATAGTAAACACTTTCTAAATATTACCTAAATCCGATTCACCGCCACTCAATATTGTGCTATTATCAAATCAATAATAGTTCTGTTAAAAATATGCGAGGTCAAAAGCTAATTCAATATTACCCGAACGCAAATTGCGATAAATTGTTAACAGCTAGCGTACTTGCTTCATAGAATCGAAAGGAGAAAGGTATGAAATTCAAAAGAAAGATTTTTTCCTCTGCTTTATCTTCGTCGCTGATTCTTGGGGTGATCGGAGGAATTCCGATTTCTGCAAACGATTATTCTATCACCGAAGAAAAAGCTGATAGCTATTCAGTTTCACTAACAGAAAATTCCATCGTCGAGTCGATCGAAGTTAATGTCAACGGAGATACAATTTTCGTCAATCGTGAAACATTCGAAAACAATAATGTACTCCTGACTATTACAGAAGATGGAGTAACCCAGACATTCAACCAAACTGGTTCTTATGAACTTCTCCTTCAAGCAGTAAAAGGAGAGCTAAGAGCGAATGATGGACGCTTCTATGGACGGGTAGCAGGGTATAACTACAGGTATATGAAGGCTGTCTCTTCAACCGATTACCTCACTCCGCAAAACAACACATATTCAACTATCCTAGCTGCGGTTTCTGGTACGCTTGGATATCTAGGTTTACCTGGTTCAACAATCACTGGCATAGCCTCTATGATCTTCGCAGCAAATGCTGCACCTGTAGAGACGAAAATTGTCACAACGCGACATTGGTATGAGATGACGGAGAAATCTTCGGGTGGATTCATCGGTTATCATTGTGAGTGTTCGGTTATCATTGTGAGTGTGTGGTAGGTACTTATGTTCGTAATTCTTCTGGTGGATGGACGTATCTTGGTTCGCAGACTGGGGAATTCGATAGTTTTGATGTATATTAACATCATCATAACGATTATGTCGAACAAAAAGATTAAACAAACTTTTGTCTCTCTACTCATCTTAGCGACTGGTTTCCTGCTTCTTGCCAATGGATTTCCAAATAGTGGGATCGCTATAATCTTAACAGCCCTGACGTTAGCTTTATCTGTATGTGTAAAATCAACTAACAAATGGGGGTTGTGTTTGATTGTTGCTGCAGTTGTCGGAGTAGCGATAGCTCTTTTGTATTTTTTAAGTCACCATGACTGGATCAGCTCCTTAGCGTGCATTATACCAGCGGCTATATTGTCGGATATTATAGTGAAATCTTTCCGAAAGCTTAAATAATGCAGATACCTACAAACAATTGAGCCCTGATGTATTTGGACATCGCTTAGAGCGCTCACAGTAAAATAAGCCCATCAGGCAGACAGGATCAATTCCTGCCATACCTGATGGGCTTTCATATTGTCTAGTGAAATGTTCCCCAGGGCTCAAAGTTTCTTCCAGCAGAATTTGCTTTGCCGCAAGCCATCCAGCGTCTGGTGTGAGTTGTTGCAGAGATCCAGGAGATCCAGACATAACCTTCACGGATGACATAGCCATCATAATTGACACTCATGCCTTTGTTGTAGGTCAGCCCGGTATCCTTGCCGGCAACAGAAGGTGCTTCTCTAATCTTGATTGCATCAACAGTAACCCTTGCTGGTGTCAACTGAAAAATTGCAGTTTGATCAATTGAAAAGTTGCAGCTGGCATCTCCGGTCAGCAGGACAAAATACGCCAACCTCAAGTGTTCTGTGAACGAAACAGATGTAGGGCCTCCCCCTGCCGGTTCTCTGCGATCTTTCTCGATCCGGCAGGGGGAGGCCCGGCTTTTGTACTTAACCTTGCCAGCTGCCTTATTGCTGTCAGTCAAGTATAAAAGGAGGGTTTCCCAGCACGATGTCCCACTTTTTTTTGGCCATATCTATTCCTTCTTTCCTTTCAATCTCTTTGTATCGAATCGTTTTTTTCGCTCTCCACTTTCGTACTTTACAAAGTGGAGCTTTTTCTTCTGGTTTGTCTTCAATATCGAAAAGGGTCATCTGCTCAAAGACTGGCTGCGGAACACCCAATGGGACAGTTCCGTTCAATCCGTCCATTTGCCAGAAATTCCAAGTGATGATGTTTGTGATGGCAGTAAGAAGATCTTTATCGGCTTCTTTGTTCCAAACGCTTTGGTAGTAATCAACAAATGTCATGAGCAGGTTGATGCGGCCAATGAGTAAATTGTCGCCCTGGTACTCATAGCCGTACACACTTTCATAGGCACGCGTCGCCCACTTGATCCAGTCTTCTTCATTGTCTGTGTTCTCCGTAACAACCCGCAGCTTTCGATCAAGAATCCCGATTCGTTCTTCAACAGGAATGATCTGTCCGGTTGACGCGTTGTATCGGGATACAATGAATGGTGCTTCGCCACAGGTGATTTCAAGAACTGATCGGTCAACCGTGTTGGCAGGGTGGTTGAGTGCTGATCGACCTTAGGAAGATGCGTTAGCAGCAACAATATGAAGATTGGTTTATCAGTCCCGTTGATATAAAAGATGTCCGAATTTGTTTAGCGATACCATCCTGATAACTCTTTTTACCTATTGATAACCAAATACTTCGCAAACAAACGCATTCATTTGCGAACATATTTCCAGATTTCTGAAGTCTTCGTATGGATTGTTCACGACAAACAGGGCTCCGTTCTCTCCGTTGGGTTCGTAGTCACGGTTCATCATTCGCTCGATTTTCTGATCCACATCGAACGGATTAAAAACAGAGTTGTCCATATCGGCAAGACCGAGGTTGTTAAGCATCATCCAGAACCAAGTTGGAGTCTGGTCTCCGGCCTCCCAGTCATACAATCGACTTTCGGTTTTCTGTGCTACTCCGATGAGCAGCTCCAGAACAGAACAGTCCTCATCTGGATAGTCCGATAAATCTCCATTAAATAAATATCGTAAATAAATACCATCTTGGGCGCGGTTGCGATCTCGTTCAATCGGAAATCTATCGAACTTTTTGTTCTGTAAATAAAAGAATAGGTTGGAATAGTCCCGTTCCAGATGCAACCGATTCGGAACTAAACCAACCAAATACTGAAAATACTCCTGACTCAATAGTCCTCCTTCAACTCAGGATTTATTGATTCTGATACCGCTTCGACTCAGGAATATGGTCAGCATACTCATCATATGATTCCATAATCTTCCCGATGGCGAAGTTTTGGCCAAGATCGGGATTCCGGATATACATGGAAGCATCCATACAGTCCTGAAGGAACGCATCCAGATTATCTTTTCCGAACAACTCATTCGCGAAGTCCCTATCAATGATGAAATCATCCTCATCGATGAAGACCTCATCGGTGGTGATCTTGATCTCCTCATAGATGGGCGCATCATCCCTATAGTCATCCGCAATAATATCCCGGATCTCCACCCGATGTGGAACGCTTTGGTCGTTTTCGGGAGGTTGTGTTTTAGGCATCTCCGTCACTTGTTTGCTCTTGGCTGAATAGTCAACGACCTGAGCTTTTGTTTTTGTTTCGTTCGGTTCCAATGACACAACCTCATCGGACTGACTATTCTCCTGCAGATCGGTTGTAATCTCCGTTTCTTCCGGTTCGTTAGAACCTTCGTAATACTGAATGACCTCGTTAACCTGCTCACTGCCAATCTTACTATATTTATCTTTTATAAAGTAATTTGTCAGCCAATAGCTGATCGTACCTCCTGCCAGCAAACCCAGTAGAAATGAAGTAACTTTGTTCATATCTCTCCTTATATTAAATTGTTCGCATTCGTACGTTTTCAATGATTTCCCCCTCAACATTCGGATCGATCAGGAACCCATCTCCGAATTCCGTTGGTCGGAGATCGACATAACAGTCTTTTCCTCCGTCTTTTTTATTGTCGATCCAACCAACAACCTGGCCGGCCTTCGTTTCGTCAAAGCCAAGTTCTCGATATACCGTGTTGAGGAATAGGAATCCGTCTCGGTGAAGTTTGTTGTTCAGCACCGATGTTTTGACCTTCAACCATTGCTCAACCAAGAATGGATCTTTGTCAAAATCCGGATTATGTAACTTACGGATATATCCTTTATATAAAGCTATTTTCAGGTTCAGATTTCAGGAAAAAGTCGTCTTTTTACGGCTTGTAACATAATATTGGATAGACTTTACGACTGTTTCATCCTCTTATGCATGTTTGACCAGCTGCCTTGCTTTACTCGTAGCCCGATACTTCACAGACGAATGCATTCATCTGAAAGAAGATTTCCATTGTTCTGAAGTCTTCAGATGGATGGCTTACCACAAACAGTGCTCCGTTTGCGCCATTAGGTTCATACGCACGGTTCATCATCCGTTCAATCTTCTCATCCGCAATACATGGATCGAATCCAGAATTATCCATACTGGAAAGTCCAAGATTATCGAGCATCATCCAGAACCACGTCGGTGTCCGGTCTCCAGCTTCCCAGTCGTACAGTACATTTTCAGTCCTTTTGGCGACTCCAATGAGCATTTCCAGAATTGAGCAGTCTTCATCGGGATAATCTGATAAATCTCCATTGAATAAATATCGTAAATAGATCCCGTCCTGAGCCCGGTTTCGATCTCGGTCGATCAGATACTTATCGAACTTTTTGTCGTTCAGATAAAGAAACAGCCTGGAATAAACACGTTCCGGAAGCTGTCGATTCAGAACTGAACCAGCCAGATACTCAAAATACTCCTGACTCATTGCAGCCTCCTTTAGTTCGGGTTTATGGATGTACCCATCATACTGTCCAAAATTCCGGTAAAAACGTCTGATCGACGTCAAATAAAGCTTACCCATTTTCTTCCCTGTTTGATACGGCCTCTTTTTCCCTCTTTTTCCGCCAGTACTCCAATGCCAAGCTTCACTGTATATATTGAATAATATTAAATCATATTATATATATATATATATAATAGTGAATTTGTTCATAAAATCACAGACTAAAAAAGCGATTCACAAAGTGACATACGCTGTCGTCCCGCTGTGAATCGCGAATGAGCTGATCTAAAGCGCATCCAGAAGCGCCTGTGTTTGCGGAAGATCCAGATGCAGCGTATAGCCCCAGGGTGCTTCGATCGTTGGCGATGTAATCAGCCAGACTACGGGGATGCCCTGAGCCATCTCTTCGGGAGGAAACTGTGCGTAGCCGTCCGTAAAGATCAGAATCATTGCCGGAAGCTGCTCAAACAGTTCATTCATCCGATCAAAGATCGGCTCAAAGCTCGTTCCCCCGCCGCCCCGGACGGATAGAAATTCGATATCTTCGTATTTCGAAAACGGGATCGGGCGTGAAAGAAAGATATCGAAAAACGAAATGTACCCTTCGACGGAGTCAATCTGCTGGATCATGGATCGAATCTCATTAATGAATTCTTCCAGTTCCCATTCGAAGACGGAACCGCTGACATCGACCACAACCCAGATGTTTTCGACCGCATTTCCGCTCAGATCGTCTAAATAGCCGGGCAGAATCGCCGGTCCCTTCATCCGCCGATCGGGTCTGGAAAAGGAATAGTCCGCAATATTGTGATGGAAAAGCTGACTGAGAATCGTCAGCCAGTCTACCTTTCCTTCGTCTTCCAGAGCTTTAATGTAGCGTTCCATGGTTCCAGGCAGAGAGCCGGTCTGTCTGGCCCATTCCGCTTCTTCTTCAATAGCTTTTGACCACTGAATTTCGAGTGAAGAGAAGTCTTCAATTTCTTTCCAGGCATCATGAGAATCCACTGCGGGATGATCGAATACTTCCATGAACGGGTCGTTCTGATGCATTACGGGCTTTCTGGTAGTCGATTCAACCTCAGACGGGATTTCGGGTGTGTTGTGCTGAAATGGCTGCAGAGCAGACGGTTCCTCTTCTTCCAGCTCTTCCTGAATTTCGGATTTACGCGAAGAATTCGAAAGCTCTGGATTTGAATTTTGAAGATTGGATTCTTTTCTGTTGCCCAGATTCGGTTTTCGAACCGATAGAATGCTGGAGGATACGTTTTGTTTTGGATCAGAAGAGGAATCTTCTTCGTCTTCTTCTGACTCCTCTTTTGAGGAGCTGTTTTCCTCTGGTCTGGATTCGTTTTGGACCGCTTGATCATCTTCCGTCTGATTATTACGGTCTATCGTCTGGTCCATTTCGTCGGAAGTACCCTTCTGGCTTTCTTCGTTATCCGACTTCCCTGCCCGCCCCCTCTGTTCAGTTTGTGAATCTTCGTCTTCGGGAGTCAAACCGCTGTCCGAAGAACTTTGCGAATCGAAATCCTTTGGAAGCTGATCGAGCAGCTGTTTATACACTTCTTCCGCGGTATGGACGCGTCCAGGAAGACCGTCTGGCGCGATGCACATCACCGGCTGATTTTCGAACAGAATGGTGTGGAGATGGAGCTCTTCAAGCGCTACGGAGTTCACAACGATATCGCAGGCAATTTGAAACAGATCAAAATTCATCGTTCCTGCCCGCAGCGGATGACCGAGCGCACAGTGCAGAATTTCATGAAGCAAAACGAATTCGAGCTGTTCATCATCGATTTCATCGACGAATTCCGGGTCAAAGAGAATCTGTTCCATGTTGGTCATAGCGGTTTTGCAGGGAGCAAAGGCAAAAGGCGTTCGCAGAAGCAGTCGGCCATAAAACGGAGTTTTCCCTAACAAAGACCTCCTGGCCAGCGTCAGACGGCGCGAGACGCGCATCCGCTGCTTTTTCAGGGCTTCGCGATCAGCTGTTTCCATACTTCTTTTTCCATTCCTTGTAGTAAGCGGAACTGATCATCGGCTTTTTCGTCGAATGAATCTGAAGCAGATCGTTGAACATGGACTGGGCAAAATCAGGCGGAAAATGCGATACATACGCAGCCAGATTATCCGCCTGCGTTACTTTTAGCGATGTTTTCCGGCTTTCCAGCTGCTTTTTCAGGGACTGGCAGAGCGAAAAAAGATGACCGGACGTTTTGGGATACGTGCGGCATTCGCCTTTTAAAATCGCCTCCAGAGAAATGTTCAGTCCAAGCCCCTCACAATACGAAAGGAATTCCACAGCTGTATCGAGTCCAATTGCGGAAGCAATGAGTGCCACCATCTTCTTTGGCGGCTCGGACGGATATAGAGACAGCAGCTGGCTGACAAAAGTCCAGGTACGCGGGGATGGATAAGCGATGTCATTAATGCCTGGATCAGCGCAAAGCCGAGTCTGGTCCTGTTCCAGAAAGCCAATAATACGGGAATCGATTTGATTGGCTTCTGCCCATTTCTTCCAGTCGCGTACGCTTGGTTCGACCTGGAAATGGAGAAGACGCGAGCAGAGCGCTTTTGGCATCTGAAAAGCGACGGAGCGATCCGTTGTCCGGTTGCCGGCTGCAATGACCAGACAGTTGTCGGGCAGCTGATGCTCCCCTACTTTACGGTCCAGACACATCTGATACGCTGCCGCCTGCATGGACTGCGGAGCGGCGGTGAGCTCATCGAGAAGCAAAATGTTAACGACATCTTCCGACGGATCCATCGCAAAGATTTTCGGCTTAAGCCAGAGGGCGCTTTCGCTGGCCGCATCGGCGACTGGAATACCGCGCAGATCGATTGGAGAAAAGAGAAGAAGACGAACATCCGTAACAACAACACGCTTGCCGGTCAGGTTTTCCACACGCTGGGCTGCCTGTCTTACGCCCTCGGATTTACCGATACCCGGCTTTCCCCAGAGAAAGACCGCTGGAACGGTATGCAGGGGCATTCCCAGTTCAATTGCGCGAATGTAAAGATCGCTCAGCCGCTCCACCAGCTCGCCGGTATAGAGCGCTGGCATTCCGCTGGATTTGTTATCGAGTTTTACAGCCATGCGTCGATCCTCTCCATTTCTATTTCTTTGCGTATAAGGTTGTGCTTCACTCTGGTTCACCGTCTGGTTTACCTGTTCGTTCTGATCGCGCAGAATCGGCACTTTCGTTGCCGGCATTTCAGCCAGCCTGCTTCTGCAATCAGCTGTATGCCGCCTTTCTGGCCTCTTCTTTTGCCTGAGCTTCTTCTTCCAGAACGGCATCGATACGGGCCAGTTTTTCTTCGAGCTTTTCAATTCTGGCTTCGTGCGGGTTGCCTTTCGCCAGCTCCAGGTTTCCGTTTTCCGCGTTTTCGTTATAGCGCACAATCGCCTGTTCCGATTCGGTAATTCGATCGGACAGATGCGAAAGCGCATAGTCCAGACTCTGCAGCAGACCGGCTCCGTTCGACGGTTTGACTTTCAGATCGTAACCATACGTCTTGTAGTGGCCATACAGCGTCAGTTCAAAGGCTCCCGGATCATAGTCGCTGGAATGGCTTGGGTTTCGAACGATTAAAAACCCTTTGTAGTAGCCAATCTGTCTAGGAAAAGAGGTGTAGTACCAGTTATTGGAAAAGGCGCGAAGCTTGCTAAGAAGCTCATCGCCTAACTCGTGACGCTCCTGTCGTGTCATGGGGCGATTCTTTTCCTGATACAGTTTGATATCCCGTTTCACGCGTCGAATGGCGTTTTGTTCCATCTTGATCTTTTCTGGCACCTGATCCACTTCCGCCTGAAGGTTTTGCAGCTGGCGCTGTCTCTGACGGGAGAGCGCCTTAGTTTTTTCCAGACGGTTCGCGGTTTCCACGCGTTCCTTGATCAGCGGATTGCCAATCGCCAGAGCTTTCAGTTCCGCGTAGCTCAGTACCGTATCCGCAATATCGTCCATGTCGCGGCTTTTGGAAGAGCCGGACAGGAAGGATCCGATAAAGCGCTGCTTGTTTTCGAGAAGCTGCCAGCTGTACGAGTCAAAGGTGCCTTCGGTGATATACCGGCAGATGAAGACTTCCGGCGAGGTATTTCCCTGTCGAATAATACGGCCTTCTCTTTGCACCATGTCCGCCGGTCTCCAGGGCACGGAAAGATGATGGAGAGCAACCAGCCGCTCCTGAATATTTACGCCGGTTCCAAGCTTTTCCGTTGAGCCGATAATGACTTTGATTTTGGCTTTGTTTACAGCCGCAAACAGCTTTTTGCGTGCCGCTTCGGTTGGCGCATCGTGAATAAAGGCTACTTCTTCCGGTTTAAAGCCGCGATCGATCAGCTGTTTTTTCAGTTCGTCGTAGACGTTGAATTCCTTTTTCGGGGTTCCGATGTCCGAGAACACAATCTGTGCCCGGTCCGGATACTGTTCCGCGATTTTTGCGATCTGATCGGCGCATGTGGAGATTTTCGACTGGGCGATTTCTTCTTTGGGAATATCGATGTCGAGCAGACGCAGATCGAGGGCACAGCGGCGTCCGTCATTGGTGATTTTGAGAAGATTATCGTCTTTCATCTTTACCCGATGCATACGAACCTGTTCGGTACGATCTGCCAGTACATCCAGATACGCTTCCTGAGAAGACGTCTTTTTGACCTGAATATCGGTATAGCCGCTAAATGCCGGAAGAAGATCTTCATGGGCGTCCGCGTAATGGAAGTCGCAGATGGTCGAAAAGAGCGACATGAGTTCCGGTAAATTGTGGAACGTGGAAAAGCGCGTCACTGGTCGCAGCGAAGATGCATCCACATCAACTTCAAAGTTAGTCTCACGCTGCGCAAATGTATTGATCCACTGGTCGAAGCTGGAAATCTGCAGATCTTCAAGCGCATCAGGCTGGAGATAGTTTTGCAAAACGAACAGATCCGCCAGCGAGTTGGTCAGAGGCGTGCCGGTCGAAAAAATCATGCGGTCGACGGTTTTGCATTTCTCGACCATTTCCTTGCATTTGACCGCCCCTTCGGAATGAAGTCCGACGACATTATCGGCTTTGCAGAAGAGCGGGATGTTTTTGTATTTATGGACTTCGTCCACAAAGAGAACATCAAAATCCAGATCATCAAATCCCAGTCCGGGATTGGGATTTTCGCTCACCTTATCACGGTAGCGCTCGAGGGTTCGTGTCATCGATTCGAGCTTGCTTTCCAGTTTGGCACGCATCGGTCCTCTTGTATTCAGCCAGCTCTGACGGACTTTCTGGATTTCCTCCTGCTGCATTTCCACCCAGTAAGAAGGCGTCATTTTAATGCGGTCAAAAATGGAATGCGGAATATAACACACTGTAAAATCCGATGTCCGGATTTTTTCCAGTGTCTCTTCTCGGTTTTTCGGTCGGAAATCCGCTGGCCCGATAGCGAGTATGTCATCTTCTGGATACAGAAGTTCATGCGCATCCAGAAATTCCTGATACACCTGGTTTGGCATTGTAATCAGAATGCGTTTGGCCAGACCGAGTCGATGCAGTTCATGCGCGCCGCAAATCATTTCGTACGTTTTTCCCGTTCCGACTTCATGGGCGAGCAGTACGTTTTCATCCGAAAGAAGGATTCGCGCGATCGCGTTGATCTGGTGCGGATACAGATGAATATCCGGGTTCAGATCTGGGAATTCGAGAAAGGTTCCGTCAAATTCCGTCGTTCCATACGAAGAAAACTCTTCGTTATACGCCGTTTCGAGCTCTTCCATACGGTGGAGATCGGATTTGCACCAGTAAACAAACGCTTCAATGATTTTCTGCTGCTTTTCCTGCGCTTCCTGCGTCTTTTCCTTGTTCAGAAAGGATTTCGTAACAAAGTCGCCTTTTTCGTAAACGACTTTTCGATCATAGACTTTTACCGTTCGCGCATTCATCGTCTGTTCAATGATCTTCAAAGCGGAAATGTCCATGGTACCGTAGACCATTTCGTTCAGTACGGAAAATACTTCTCCGGATTTGAACTGAACGCGCCATAAGCCGAGCGTCGGTTCATAAATTACCGATCCTTCCATGAATACGCCCAGAAGTTCCTTAACGAAATCGGTATACATTTCTTCTGGAATCCAGGTGGCTCCCAGCGTGATATGAATGTGTTCGATATCAATTCTGGGCGGCAGCTTGCGATCGAGCGCGTCCAGATTGGCCTGAAAATAGCCCGGGCAGCGTTTCTCATAAGCATCGGCACGCATCCGTTTCTGACGGAGGTTTCCGTTCAGATAGCTTGCGGCCAGTACCCAGCCGTCACTGAGATCGTATTCTTCCGAAATCTTCATATGATCGGGATCCTGGAAAATGCCGTGGCCGCGAAGACGTCCAATCAGCTCTTCGATGCTCAGGCCGGAAGCTTTGCTCATCCATTTGAGATCGACGCGTCCATTTTCACGAAGACTGCCGATCAGCGCATCCCCTGCAGATCCTTCTGGAATCTGTACGGAAGGATCTGGAATCTCTTCCTGGGCAGATGCCTCTTCTGACTCTTCCTCTGGATCCATATCATAAAAAAGATCCATTTCTTCATACTGCATATCCGAATCGTACGCTCCCCCTTTTCTTCTCTGGCACAAGCTTTCAAATCATCCAATCCAAAACGGTTTGCGGATTATGAATTTCGATCGGAATCGTTTCATCTCTGCATTGTTTAAATCGGATTCTCTCCTGCGCAATGCTTTATTTTCGCACGTTTTCCAGTAAAAAGGAAGACAAGGTACTCTTTCTCTGCTAACGGACTATTCGAAATTCTTCGATCGCGATCCCCCAGTCAAAAAAAGAGCGGTTTTCATACGAAAGCAGAAAAACATTATTTCAATTTATTTTCGGAAATTGATTGCGGTGTTTCAGAAAGGCATGATGAAACACAGAAAAAATGAGACCGGATCGGACCTGCTGTATCGATCTCCCTATCGCATCCAGGCAAAGACATGAAATTTCATATCCGATCTGCCTGAACCGCTGCTTTGAACAAAGGAAAGGCTGATCGCCAGACAGGCATCTTCAGATCGTATTCGGTCATTCAGTGAAAGGAACTGCATCATGACAACTCGTGTTGGTATTGTCGGTTACGGCAATCTGGGAAAAGGTACAGAAAAAGCCATTCAGGCTGCACCAGATCTTGAGCTGGCAGGCATCTTTACCCGCCGTAATCCCGAAAGTGTTCATCCCGTTTCAAATACGCCCGTCTACTCCATGGACGATCTTGAAAAATTCAAAGAAGATATCGATGTTCTGATTCTCTGCGGCGGTTCGGCTTCGGACCTTCCCGTTCAGACTCCGCAGCTGGCTAAACTGTTTAATGTGGTGGATTCGTTCGATACGCATGCCAGAATTCCAGAACATTTTGCGAATGTAGATCAGGCCGCAAAAGAAGGCGGCAAAACCGCAGCCATTTCTATTGGCTGGGATCCAGGACTCTTCTCTCTCGTTCGTCTGCTTTCTGAATCGATTCTTCCCGACGGCGATACGTACACCTTCTGGGGCAAAGGCGTATCGCAAGGCCATTCCGATGCGATCCGCGGCATCGAAGGGGTCGTGGATGCCAGACAGTACACTGTACCGCGCAGCGAAGCGCTCGAAGCCGTTCGCGCAAACGAAAGACCTCAGCTCACTACCCGTCAGAAACATACGCGCGAATGTTATGTCGTCATCGAAGAAGGCGCCGATCCGGATCGTATCGAACAGGAAATCAAGACGATGCCAAACTACTTCAGCGATTACGATACGACGGTATACTTCATCTCTCAGGAAGAACTGAACCGCGATCATGCAAAGCTTCCCCATGGCGGATTCGTTCTGCGCAGCGGAGCAACCGGTGAGAATAAGCATCTCATCGAATTCTCACTCACTCTGGATTCCAATCCGGAATTCACCTCCTCTGTTCTGACCGCTGTAGCGCGCGCAGTTGTCCGCATGAACAAGGAAGGTCTTACCGGCGCGAAGACAATCTTCGACATCCCGGCAAGCTACCTTTCCTGGAAAACCGGCGAAGAACTTCGTTCCACTCTTCTTTAAACATTAATTCTCACCCTCTGTCTTTGGCGGACAGGGGGTATTTTTCGTTTTTTGCGTTTAACCGAGCCAGAAGACTGTTCTTGAGCGAATTGTTGAAAGTGTCCCTTTCTCTTGAAATGGTAGCCGTCCCATTTCTGCGGCGCTCTTATAAGCGTATCAAGTATGCGGATTTGTTATCCTTATTAAAAATCCTCTGGGTTAAAATCCATCCTGTATAAACACCAGAAGGAAGTCTGAATGACCAGCCAGAATTCCGGCTTTTCTTCGATGAGGATTCTTCAGAACATCCGTATTTCAATGATTGTCAGAAAGGAAGAAAGCAGAAAATTTATGACCGCAAATCCGAATACTCCCCTTACTAATTCCGTTTCCAAAGAAAAAATCGATCTGAGCAAGAAGCCGTTTCTTACCAGCCCGGAACAGAAAGCGATCGTCTTTCTGGATCTGGACGGAACGCTCTGGATGCATGAAATCATTCCCGATTCCGCATTAAAAGCAATTCGCGAAGCCAGAGAAAACGGTCATCTGATTTTCGTCAATACCGGCCGCAGCAAAGACGGTGCGATTCAGTCCATTCAGTCTGTGCCGACCAGCGGTCAGGTCTATTCCGCCGGTACAGAAATCTGGATGGATGGAAAGCGAATTTTCTACAGTCCCATGCCTTCCCATAAGGCAAAGGCGCTTTTTGATCGCCTGCAGACAACGGGCTGCGGTATCATGATTGAAGGATCTGATTCCAGTTTTTCGGACCAGATCACCAGAGACTATCTCCAGCAGCTCGCTGCCAGACAAGGCATTTCCAGCCGGTATCTTCACGTCCCGTTTTACGAGGATATGCGCGATGAAGACTGGGAAAACGTCATGAAGATTTCCGTTCATGGTCTTAAACCTGGCGAGATTGATTCCTTCCTGCAGGAAAACGGTATGGTTCTGACGCTTTTCAGCAATCTGGATTTTAAGGATCTGCTCTCTGGTGAAATTACTATGAAAGATTTGAACAAAGGCACCGCGTTTCAGTCCATTCAGGACGCTTTGTATAAACAGTTCACTACGATCGCGATTGGCGATTCCGCAAATGATCTTCCGATGTTTGAAGCTGCGGATCTGGCCATTGCAATGGGTAACGGGACACAGGAAGCCAAGGCTGCGGCCAGCTGGATTACCGATACGATCGATAACGACGGCTTATACAAAGCGTTTGAAGCGGCTGGCCTGATCAAATCCAGATAATTCCATAATTCTTCCATTCCGCTTCCATCTGATCCGGGCGATATTGGTCAGATGCGCGTGTCTGAATGCCGGATTAATTTCCTTTTTCTTCACCTTGCTTTCCGTTTCACCCCGCATTACGCTTTTATCAAAGACGGAATGGAACCGCTTCAAACGAATACGTTTAAGAAAAGGAAATTGTAGTTTATGAAAGAAAACAGTGACAGCGTTTCTTCTTCGAAGAAACAGCTCGATGTACCACCTGCCCCTCCTGCAGCTGCAGAGCCAAAGACGGAAGCAGCGGAAAAAGAAACGTCCAGCATTCCCGCTGGCTATGAAGAAATCGGCCGTACCGATTTCAAGGACCAAAGGCTGATGCTCTGGATCAATATCATTGGTTCAATTCCGCCTGCTGCCGGCTTTCTCTGGTACATCATTTATTTCTTTAAGAACGATCTGCCTTATGCACAGTTCAACAGAGATTTTTTCTGGTACTGCCTCATTTACGTCGTCTACATCGTTCTCCACGAGCTGACACACGGAATCGTGTATTCCTTAGCCACACGCAGGAAACTCTGCTTTGGCTTTAATGGAATGATCGCCTGGTGCGGCGTTCCCAATGTCTATGTCAATCGAGCCACTGCTCTGACCGCTCTGCTCGCTCCGTTTGTGGTCTTTGACATTGTCTTTGGAATCCTGTGCTATCACCCGATCGTTGCCTGGATGCAGCCAGTCTTTGTGCTTCTGCTTCTGACCCACATTGGCGGCTGCATTGGCGATCTGTACGATACCTGGCTGATCCTTTTTGACTATCGCCAGAAAGGTCTGCTTATGAAAGATGACGGTCCTACCCAGATCTTCTACGCGCCAATTGAAGAGGAAAAGCATTAAGGCGGCTTGATAAAAGGCATGGTATGAATTTACGTACCCGCCAATCAAACACCGTGAACCAAAAAAACAAGAACGAGGTTCGGATTTTTCCATTCCGAAATGGTCTGGAGGGAAATCCGAACCTCGTTTTGATTTCTGTCGCAGTTCATGCGCAGCAGATAAAAAAAGAGCCCGTTTCCGAAGAAACAGACTCTCCTTTTTTTTGAAAGAATGAAGATTTGCGTAAATCCGATTTACCAGGACGGATCCGTCAGATTGTTTGAATTCAGCAGGAACTCGCGTTTCTGCTCATCCTCTTCGATCAGATCGGCAGACGCCCTGACATTCTTTTCTTTGAAACCGTTTATTTGGAAGATTTCAGTGTATCCAGCGTGTCTTTGGATGGCGCTTTGCGCAGTTTCAGCATTGCGTCATTCAGAGCTTTTGCGGGATCATCGAGCCCCTTCTGTGTTGTGGCAGACGATTTTGCGCTGTCTGCTTCTGTCTTCTTCTCTGCGAAAGTTGTTTTGGCGCTTTCGTTATGGAAGCTGGTCAGAGCGTTGAGGATGGATGCGGCTTTATCCGTCGCCATCGTGATCAGCGTTTTGTCGAGCTGCTCTTCCGGATTTGCATCTACCCATTTGGCATGGAGTTCATGATTTGCAGTAACCGGAGCATCCAGATCAAACTTCTGTGTATAGTTCTCGTCTGTATACCAGCCTTCGAGAACTTTTCCTTCAGGTGCAGTAACGGTCGGGATAGTGACTTTTTCGTTATAGCGTACAGGTCGTGCCACAGTCGTATTCGGATCACCCGTATTGAACTTGATCGTATAAATGTTCGACCATTTCGCATAAAGCGTCAGATCAGAATTTACAGGACCTGGTACGTAGCGGTCCCAGCAGGAAGCATCCGTAAACCAGCCGACCAGACGGTATCCTTCGGTTGGATGCGTGGCGTTCGCAGGCGGAGTATACGTGTCGCCTTTCTTAATCTGGACAGGATCGATTGGATTACCCTTTCCGGTATTGAAGGTGACAGTGATTTTTTCCTCATCTACCCATTTGGCATGGAGTTCATGATCTGCAGTAACCGGAGCATCCAGGTCAAATTTCTGCGTGTATTCCTTGTCGGTATACCAGCCTTCGAGAACTTTTCCTTCAGGTGCAGTAACGGTCGGTACAGTGACTTTTTCGTTATAGCGTACAGGTCGTGCGACAGTCGTATCCGGAGCACCCGTATTGAACTTGATCGTATAAATATTTGACCATTTCGCATAAAGCGTCAGATCAGAATTTACAGGACCTGGTACGTAGCGGTCCCAGCAGGAAGCATCCGTAAACCAGCCGACCAGACGGTATCCTTCGGTTGGATGCGTTGCGTTTGCAGGAGGAGTATACGTTTCGCCTTTTTTAATCTGGACAGAATCAATTGGATTGCCCTTTCCGGTATTGAAGGTAATGGTTACTTTCTCTTCAACAGGAGCTTCCCACTTCGCGTAGAGGGTCGTGCTTTCCGTGATCTTATCGGAAGCGAAGTTGAAAGTCTGTGTGAGTGCTTCGTCCTTAAACCAGCCTGCGAACGTATAGCCGTTCTTTGTGGGCGCGGTCGGCGCTTCAATCGTCGTGTGGTAATTGGCTGAAACAGCAGCAACATCCGATCCGCCATTCGATTCGAAGGTGACCGTATACGAGTTGATCGTCCAATGCGCAGTCAGTGTGAGATCTGCAGTAATTAGCGTATTGAAATCGAATGCGGTATCAGAACCAGCCGCAAACCAGCCTGTAAAGGTGTAACCAGTCTTTGTTGGAGCGGTCGGCGCTGTGATCTTCGTATTGTACTCTGCTTTCACCGTTGTCGCTTCAGAACCGTTATCCGCATTCATCGTCACGGTATAGGTGTTAATCGTCCAATGGGCTGTCAGCGTGAGATCCGCAGTAATTGGCGTATTGAAATCAAACGCGGTTTCGGAATCCTCCGCAAACCATCCAGCAAAGGTGCAGCCAGTCTTTGTCGGTTCGGTCGGAGCAGTGATCTTTGTGTTGTAGTCTGCTTTAACGGTTGTCGCTTCAGAACCGTTATCCGCATTCATCGTCACCGTGTAGCTGTTAATCGTCCAGCGTGCCGTCAGCGTAACACTCGTGTCGATTTTCGTTGTGAAATCAAAGGCCGTGTCCGCTTCTGGAGCATACCATCCGTCGAAGGTATAGCCAGTCTTTTCTGGATCAGCAGGTTTATCGACAGGAGTTCCTGGATCAATAGTTTGAGAGGTTGCCGTACCGTCTACATCGAATGTCACGGTAACTTTCTCAACCAGTCCTTCAACAGCCGTATCTAACGCTGCCTTAGCTGCATCCACGCTGTTGTCTCCCGTCTGATAAGCGGCTGGATTTGCAGCAGCAGCTTCCGCTTTTGCGAGTGCGTCCTGCATAGCCTTCCAGGAAGCGGCAGTGTAAGCATCTTCAGATTTTGCTTTTGCTGCTTCAATCGAGGCATTCAAATCCGTCTTATCACTTGGCGAGAAGAATTTTACTTCTGCCACGGTTGCCGTCGTGTTCACAGGCTGAGACTTTCCTCCAGTGGCTTTAATCACCAGATTGACGTAACGAGCGTGAACTGGGGTGAAGTACATGTTGCGGTACTGGTCGCGCGTTTCATTGCTGAAATACGCCTCATTGCCATCGACTGCATGGTCAAACGCATAGGTACCTACGCATGTCATTTCTTCCTCAGATTCTCCCGCATATACTTCAACATTAAACAGGTCTCCGTTAATCGGAGAAGTGTACTGTCTGGGCAGGAAGCTGATCGCAAACAGATCTTTCGATTCGCCAAGGTCATAGAACAGGTTTCGATCTTTGGCAACCAGCTCGCTTGTACTGTCATCCGAGTGGTAATAAGACTGCGGATCATTGTCGAGTGTTTCCTCAATTCTGGAATTGCGGCCTTCTGTAGTCGAATTTTTCGTACTCTTAGAAGCAATGCCAGATACGCCTGTGATGGCTACACCAGTTGCATCCGTATCCTGAAGCACGTTGAGAACCGCCTGAACTGCAGCATTAATCTGTTCTACCGTAGAATCCACTGCCTCGTAAACTTCCTGATTGGCGGTAATGGATGTATTGAGAGCCTCATGATCTGCTGCGCTCATCAGATTTCTCTTGAGAACATCTGCTGCCAGATCAAGTGCTTTACCAAGCGGCGCTTTATCGGTTGCTACCCACTTTGCGTACAGTGTCGTCTCTTCTTCGACGGTATCTGTACCGAATACAAATTGGGTTTCGAAGGCTTCATCTTTAAACCAGCCTGCAAATTCGAATCCGCTGCGTGTCGGATTTTCTGGAGCCTCAAAAACTTCCCCTTTTGGAGCATAAACTGGACCCACTGCAGATCCGTCTTTGGAATCAAAGGTAACCTTCACAGCTTCTTTCAGTCCCGCATGGGCCGAATTGAGGGCGCTCAGAGTATCACCAACTTCAGCAACAGATGCATCTGCCTTATCCAGGATTGCTTTTGCGCTCGTAAGAGCACTTGTCAATGCCGCAAAAGAAGCATCCGTCCATGCGCGATCTGCATTACTCAAAAGAGAGTAGTCATCGTAGGCCTTCTGAAGATCCGTTTTATCCGCAACAAAAGTTAAGACGTATTCTTCGTTTGCGTCGATGTCCGCAAATTCCTTATTCCAGGAAGCGATCGTGCCTGCTTCTGCCGTGATGTTGTTGTCTTCAAGTGCTTTTTCAGCAGCTGCCTGAATCTCCGATGCAGATGTGGCTTTCGCATATTCATCGGAAGCAAGGACGTCATTACCATATTTGAACGTGATCGTGTACATCTTCGTCGTCTGCTGCGGGTCGTTAAAGACATCCGTGATCTGTTCCGGGGTCAAGGCTCTATTAAAAATTCGCAGTTCATCTACCGATCCCTGGAAATCGGATTTTCCAAGATAGTATCCCGGGAAATGAATTTTCCATCCGGTTCGTTCGTCATCCAGCGTTACGCCCTTCTGTACGCCATCAACATATACTTTCACCTGACCTGCAGTTTCATCATGAACATAGGTAAAATGATTCCACGCGTCTTTATTTAAAAAAGGTTCCTGGCTTAAAGAAAGGACGCCTCCACTCTCCGGATTGACACGAATGCCAAACCCAGCTCTTGTTTGACCAAGGCGCAGAGCAAGCTCTGTGGATTCAGTCTGATCCTGCATAATGGAATACGTTCTCAGATCGGAAGTACTTGTAGAATATTCGAGATCGGATTTGGCCCAGAAGCTGATGGTCCAGTCAGAATCATCGTCGATGCCGAAAGTATTTTCAAATTTCAGGCCTTTATTGGGATCGATATGGATACTCTGGCCATTTTTGCCTTCGTCATCATAGCGAATTCCATCTTCCGCAATCGAAACACCATCCCAGTTTCCAACGTGGTCGTTCGGGTTTCCGTTAAACGGGAAATACGCGACCGGACTGACAAGAGCAGATTTCCACTGGGCGATAAATGTGGTCGAAGCCATGGCTGTTTGAGGAAGCTCAGCATCCCAGCCGGTAAAGACAAATCCTTCACGGGTGAAAGAAGGAACTTTGTTTTCCCAGACGGACTGAGCAGAATCTTTTTCCACTTTTACTTTTACTGGAGAAGCATCCTCTTCCGTGGTCTTAAAGGTAAAGATAACCGCATCTTTCAGTCCCGCTACAGCAGTTGTCAGCGCTTCTTCAGCGGATTTCACTTCATCCACTGTAGGCAGTTCTTTTTCTGTGATTGCTTTAGCAGCATCCATGGCCGTTTTGAACGCAGTATAGGATTCATCTGTATAGATATCCGGAATCTGATCATCCGTACCGAGTTTGTTTTCGTTATCGCTTACCAGTTTTGCCAGATTGGTCGTATCCCCTTTGAACTGGGCTGTAAATTCAAGGCGGCTGCCGGAAAGGACATCTCCGTCCTGAATGCCCCAGCCGATAAATACACTGCCCTCAGGTCCAGTCGGGATTTCCGCAGGGATATAGCTGCTAAGCGGGCCGCCTTCTACAGCATTCTCTACTGTATAGAAGATCTCGTTTCCGTTTTTAAACGTCAGCGTAAACAGACGCTTCAGTTCAGCAGCTTCTCTTTGCAGATTGGTCAAAGCTTCACTTACTGCTTCTTCGGTAGGCAGCGGAGTTTTGAGTGCCTCTGCGGCAGCTGCAAGCGCGTCGGGGAATCCTTCCCAGGAAGGCGCGCTGTACTGTGCGGACTCGTAATCTTTTACATGATCATAGAACGTATTCAGAGTGGAACGATCCAGTCCATCGTATTTTCCGGATACAGTAACCCAGGCAATGGTCGGCTCTTTTTCTCCAGTCTTTTTGAATACGAGCGTTCCCGTCTGGTCAGTATTCAGATCAATTTCATAACGGAAAGCCTGCGCATTCTCTTCGGTGCTGCTGCAGTCGCCAAGTTCGTATTCCGTTCCGTCTTCCAGACGCCAGTACGCCTTCTGACCGCGCCGGCTGTCCGAATTCCACCAGTATCCATGGGTACCGACCTGAATCGTATGCTTTCCGGCTGGAAGCGTCAGCTTAATCTTTAAATTCTGGGAATCCTCATTCTTCGTTCCAGCCCACCAGCCATAGTCATATGGACTAAGGGAGGAATTGGATCCAGTAATTCCGTAATCGCCGTCGCTGGCAGCAGTGCCTGTGGTTTTTTCACCGATGACGCCCCAGGATTTTCCTTCTTCCCATCCCTGATCTGCGGCTTCTGTATTGAGCAGTCCTGGATAGAGTTTTTTAGCCAGTGTCCAGAGCGGATCATTCTCTGCTGCATTTCCATTGATCAGATATTCAAGATCTGCAGGATACAGCCAGGCTTTCGCAGTAATGGCCCCTTCTGGAAGACCTTCCGCTGCCTCAACGGTTCCAGTTACATCGATTACCGAAAACGGAATCCGACCGTCAAGATCCGGAATCTGCCAGGTTACGTTTCTTTCTACTCCGCCAGCTATAACAGACTGCGGAAGCGCTGAAACGTTTCCTTTAAAACCGCAAAGATCCGAAAGGACATAATCAGTACCTTCTCCATACACTTCAAATTCTGCAATGTTTACATAATCAGCATCGGGGTTCGTTCCTCGTTCATTTTTGTAATATTTGATGTAGCGATAGGATGTAGAAACGCCTTCATTAAACGAAGAAGCGCGTACTTGGGTAATTTTGTTCTGAGCGGGGACTTCCGGAATGGTATAAAGATCCGTCCAGGTCTCTTTATCGTTGCTTCCGGCGATCACGCCATACTGCGTTCTGGCGGCATAATTATTGTTGCCTGCGTTGGTGCGCGGGCAGTATCCAATACCGGCGATCGTTTTCTCTTCGCCAAGATCGAATACCATGTAACTGTTCTTCAGGCCGTCAAAAATGGTGCCCATATCGCCATCGATTGCTTTGTCTGCCCCGTTGCCGCTTCCCCAGGACTCTCCTTCTAAATCCACCGTGAGGGGCAGTTTGGTAAGATTCGGCACTGCGACAGGAACTTCGGATAGTGCACCTGGATCTGTTTCTTCAATCGCAAAGACCGGCATAAGGGAAGAAGTAACGCTTCCAAAAGCCATGCATCCGCTGCAGAGAACCTGAAGAAAAATGCGTGAATGTTTTTTCATGTTTTTCCTTTCTATATAGAGCCTTTTTTTCTCTTTTGAATCAGTCTTCTTAGTTGGAAACTGCCCGGAGTTCGCCAGTCTGTCACGAGTGACAATGGAATAGAAGAAGACCGATTCGGCCGCAAAAAGCACAACTTATCCTTCGCCTTGCCCTGCGCAGGATGAAATGGCTTCTAGATTCTTTGCGGCGATTCTCCTTTTCAGGAGTCAGGAACTGATCCAGATCCGAAAAGCTTGCCCGGATTTCGGAACAGGACCAGCTGTAATCACGAAAAAGTAATCACTAGTGTAATTGTAATCGTTTACATATCTCGATTGTTTAAATTCTCAAAATTACTAATTTTTGATAATCCGATCTCAAATATGCTAATGCCGCATTTTGCATACAGCGATTCATTCCTTCCCTCAAACCGATTTCGTTCTGGCCGGAGAGTGGATAACTGACCCCCATGGAAAAGCGCCTCTTTATCTTTACGAGATAAGGAGGCGCTTTTCTGGCGAAATCTGCTTCGTTTTTAACTCAGGACGGTTCATCAAAATTCCATCGTCCGCGACAGCTGAAATGCAGGATTGTTCTTGTTTTCCAACGGGGAGATCGGAAAAATCAATAGATACTCTATATAGTATTTCTATATAGGTTCGAGTTCTTTCAAAAGAAAAAGATCGATACCACAAAAGAGCAGCGGCCGTATCGGTTGATTTCCTTAACAGAAAATTAAATGTCAGATCTTGCTGGACGTATGCCATGGAATTTCCACATTTTTCCTGTACTCTATCTAAGAATTCATGAAAGGAGCGAATAATGCTTCAGTCTAAAAATATTGTCAAAGAGTATTACTCCGGCGATGAGATCGTTCATGCGGTCAACGGCTTGAGCGTCACATTCCGGGACAATGAATTCGTCTCCATCCTCGGCCCTTCAGGCTGCGGCAAGACGACATTTCTGAATATCATTGGCGGTCTCGATCAGTACACCAGCGGCGATCTGATCATCAATGGAAAAAGCACGAAGGAATATACAGATAAAGACTGGGACACATACCGAAACCATCGAATCGGATTTATTTTCCAGAGCTACAACCTGATCATGCATCAGAGCGTACTCAAGAACGTCGAAATGTCCCTGACGCTTTCCGGAGTTCCTAAGGAAGAAAGAAAGAAGCGGGCAATCGCTGCGCTTGAAAAAGTCGGTCTGAAAGATCAGATCAACAAGAAGCCGACCCAGATGTCCGGCGGTCAGATGCAGCGTGTCGCAATCGCCCGTGCTCTGGTCAACGATCCGGAAATCGTTCTGGCCGATGAACCGACGGGTGCGCTGGATTCCGAGACTTCTGTGCAGATCATGGAACTGCTTAAGGAAATCGCCAGGGATCGTCTGGTCATCATGGTTACCCATAACCCGGAACTGGCCGAACGCTATTCCACCCGAATTGTCCGCCTTAAGGACGGCAAGATGATTTCCGATTCCATGCCGGTTAAAGAAGTAAAGGAAGAAGCCAAAGAGCAGAAGCTCAAACGGCCAAGTATGTCCTTCTGGACAGCCCTTTCCCTTTCGTTCAACAACCTGATGACCAAAAAAGGCAGAACGCTTCTGACTTCCTTTGCGGGATCCATCGGCATTATCGGAATCGGTCTGATCATGTCCCTTTCCAACGGGGTTCAGGATTATATTACCCGCGTTGAGAACGATACGATGGCGGACTATCCGATTGAGCTGAAAGACAACACGATGAACATGTCGGTCATGATGAGTGCGATGATGGATATGCAGGACGAGACAGAAGCCAGCGAAATGGAAGACGGAAAAATCACGACCTCGAAAATGGTCGAATCCATTCTGGATTCCATTTCTTCATCCAAGACGAACAACCTCGCCGAATTCAAGAAATATCTGGAATCGGATCAGGGGGATGAATTCACATCCACCGCAAAAGCCATTGAATATTCGTACGGCATGGATATGACTGTCTTCAATTCCAATTCGGATTATGGTCTGGTACGCGTATCGCCGAACGAACTGATCGATAAGCTCGGCTTTAGTCAGATGGGCCAGGTTCAGTCCGCGTTTGGGGTAAGTTCGCCGATGAACCAGGAAATCTGGACCCAGATGCCGGATTCCCAGGCTCTGCGCGAAGACAATTACCAGCTGATCGACGGCGCCTGGCCAAAAGACGAAAGTGAAATTCTGCTGGCTGTCGATAAGAACAACGAAATTACCGACTACGCCCTCTACTCTGCCGGTCTGCTTGATCAGGACGAACTGGTGAAAAACTATCAGAACGTTTTAGATGGCAAAACCGACAAGATTGAAGTTTCCGAAACGAAAAACTACACCAACGAAGACTTCATCGGCATGGAGCTTTCCGTCCTGCCAAACTCCGCGCTGTATCAGAAAGTCAACGGTCTCTGGATTGATCAGTCCGACAACGAAGACTTCATCAAGGACGCGCTTAAAAAGGAAGCCAAGTCGGTGAAAATTGTCGGTATCGTGAAACCGGCTGAAAAGACCGTTTCCTCAACCGCATTAGGTGGAATTCTTTACGATTCCTCCCTGCGCAACTGGGCAGCCGACGAAGCGGATGCCTCCGAAATCGTTAAGGAACAGAAAGCCGATCCGAAAATCAACGTCTTTACCGGACGCGAATTTACCAACGGCGAGAAGTTCTCGATGGATCAGCTTACCCCTGAACAGATGATGCAGATGCAGAGCATGCCCCAGGAAGAGCTGCCCAGTTACATCACCACCTATAACAACAACATCAACGCCACCTACGATTCCAACCTTTCGGATCTTGGCGTCATCGATCTCAACGAACCATCCAGCATCAAGCTGTATGCCAGGAGCTTTGATGACAAGGAAAAGCTTGGCGATCTGATCACCGAATACAACAACGTTCAGAACGATGAAGGAAAACCGGAAAACATTATCACGTATACCGATACCGTGGGCGTAATGCTTTCCGGCGTACAGAGGGTCATCAACCTGATTTCCTACGTCTTGATGGGCTTCGTTTCTGTATCGCTGGTCGTATCCTCGATCATGATCGGAATCATTACGTACATTTCCGTTCTCGAACGCATCAAGGAAATCGGCGTTCTCCGTGCCCTGGGTGCTTCCAAACGGGATATTCGAAGAGTATTCAACGCGGAAACCTTTATCATCGGTCTGATTTCCGGTCTGCTTGGAATTGGAATTACTGCACTGCTGGACATTCCAATTTCCATGATCGTCCAGAACCTGACCGGTGTTGCGGGTATTGCCAGTCTCCCGGTTAACGGAGCGGTCATTCTGGTTCTGATCAACCTCGCGCTGACCATGATTGCCGGACTCATTCCTGCCTCGATGGCTTCGCGCAAGAATCCGGTCGAAGCGCTGCGCACCGAATAAACTTCACTGCAGGCGTTCTGGTCAAAACCTGACAATTCTTACGTCCCTTCCCTATCGAATTTCCAGTCGAAGAAAGGGACGTTTTTCTATATCGCCTGCAAAGCTGCTGTCTACGGGTCTGTCCTGTTTTCTTTCAAATTTACGACCCGTGAGCATGAAAAAAGCAGAAAGCATGCGATTATGCTTTCCGCTTACGATCCGGTTTCCTTCACCAATTGGAACTCAGTTTATTCTTCAGTCTCTTTCGGCTTTACGTCGCCTGAGTCAAACATGACCAGGGTTTCTCTTGTGAAGGGGTCTACGAAGGCAAGACGAGTGCCTGTCAGTTCTGCCAGGCGGATCAGGTCATCGCCCGAAAACGCATCCCGGGAATATTTGGTGTTGAGGGCCTGCGGACGGGAAAGACCGAGCGCGTAGGTGTAGTCAACGCTCTTCACACCTTTGAGTGCGAGCAGGCTCTTGATTTTGTTGGTTTTACTCATGAGTGAGTCCTCCTTGAGTTCTAATCGGCTCCAGAAACAATCTGACCATTATTTCATCGTACTGAACTCAATTCAATCTGTTGTGAATAAATTATATAGCAGATCTCATTAATCTTTAACTGATTGTCCTGTAACTATTACAATTATGGATATTTCACATGAAATAGTCGATAAAATTCGAAAATATTCGGAATTTTCGTACAATTCATAAGAATAATGTCGTAATTTAGAAATTTGTAAGCGGTTATTATCTATCAAAGAAGGAATCAATCGAAGAGAATTGAACCCTTTGCCGGTTGTTTTATTTCTTCTCCAATCTAATACGTATTGGTTTTATGAATAATTTCAAATAGTTTTAGAAGTCAAGCCCAAATGATTAGTTGCGTTTTCATCTCCATGTTGACGAAAATGAAAATATGTTTCATTAGAACTTTCCCAATCAGCTAAACTATACGGTCGGATTTTTGCGTGGACGACCACGTTTCCTTTTGGGCTGGTCTACTGGATCTGGTCGTGGAATCAGATCCAGTTTTTGAAGAATTTCTATCTGACCAGGATTCATCTTGATCAGTTCCCACTCATTATCATTTTTTATTCTTTTGCCTCTTTGCAGGATATGCATGATTTTCTTATAGCTCATGTCCTCAAGGAGGCCTTTTTCGTCGAACAGGTTCAAAAGTCTGAACGTGATGACGGTCGACAGAAAATCAATGAATTCGCTGCCGATCACTGAGTAGTCATCATGGACTCTGGTTACATCAAAGCCGAGGGCGTTCTTGTAGTACCGCATAACGATCTCGATTTGCCAGCGATAACTATAGGTCTTCCAGGCATCTTCCGGAGACAGATCGACATCTGATTCAAAGACCACTGTTCCAAATGTACGCTTTTTCTTTTCGTATTCTTCGAAATCGTACTTATCTTTACGATGCTTATCCAGCCAGTCCGTCTCCTCCTGAGCCGCTCTTCTCGGATCACGGAAACTGTAGAGCCATTTTCCCTTATTGGACAGCTTCTCTTTCTTAAACTGAATCGGTTCCATCTGCCCAAGAAAGCCGCAGCAGCCTTCGATCACGCCCTCGAAGTTATACATCTCATGATCGAAGGCAAGCTTGGCATTCCGATGAAGCGGGTTGAAGTAATGAAGCTGCGGGCAGTCTTTAAGGACTTCTTCGATCGATTTGACGGGAAACCCTTTATCACCAACCATAATTCCGCTTTGAATACCGTTCTGTTTCACAAAACTGTCATAGGATGTCAGATCGA
>NZ_JAHDSX010000033.1:0-27540 GCF_020969955.1 Allobaculum fili
ATGAAATCGCGGTAGATGTATTGAAGTCACTTCTGCCGTATTCAAAGGATTTACCTGAATATCTTCGAATTGGATACCGTGGACCGGATCCGAAGTATGAAGAAAACGATGAAGAATAAAAAATACGTCAAGCGGGATCTCGAAAGGGATCCCGTTTAGCGTATCTAATATTCAGTCTCGCGTATACCCGTCGATTGTTTGACACTTACCATGCTTCTCATGAAAAAAGACTCTGAAGATCAGTCCTTCAGAGTCATCATTTCGTTCATTTTAAAGCAGAACGCGAAGTAGAAAACAAAGCCAAACACCATTCCGATCACCAGAAACCATACGTTCCAGGCATCCGGAATTCCCAGCCATACGGCTGCGGCGCGGGAATTGGCGGTGTTGTAGTAATAGGTGTAGCCGTTGAGCAGCAGGCAGCCAAAGCAGAGATACGGCATCATGCGCGAAGTCGCGGAAATTTCGCGGACCTGCTTATCGTCGATCGCCTCAAGCGTCTTCTTCTGCTTGCGCGTCATTTTGCGGATGACATCCTTGTTGTCTTCGAGCTGTTTTTTGCGCTTTCTGGCCAGATGCACGCAATACGCAGCCGTAATGACGACCGCCGCATTGGCAACCGCATACCAGCCGACATAGGCACAAAGGGCCATCATCAAGATCTGGCCGATGCCGTAAACCATCCAGGTTCGGCTTAAAAACTGTTTCATATCTTTCCCTTCCGGCAGTGCCCGTTTATCGCACAGAACTTTGCCGGTTTCCTTCCTTCAATCTCCCGGATCTGCCTTTTCCCCATTCCAGTTTGATTCACTGAGACTGGTGAACCATCGAAACGGAAAATTCCAAAAGACCGATCGATCCGCAAACAGATCCATAATATCCAGATTCGAGCGGTTTAGAAAATACCATTTCAAAAGGCGATGCAAAATCTGTCTTCCCCCGTGCGGACAAAGGTATTTTGCCAGAAGTTCAGGCTCTCTTTTGCAGCCAGGGAAAAAGGCGCGATCGTTCTCGCGCCTTCTGGCTGTTACACATGGATTTGCATATAGACCGGATCGGATCAGGCCGCTGCGTGAAGAACGACCGTAAAGGTGGTCCAGCCGCCATGGCAGTCAACTTCAATCTTGCCTTTGTGCCGGTTCACGATGCTTTTGGCGATGGCCAGTCCGAGACCGTACCGGCCGGAGGAACGGTTTCTCGATTCATCGGCACGATAGAAGCGTTCGAAAATCTTTTCCCTTTGATCGGGCGGAATCGGAACGCCGGTATTGGAAACCGAAAGCAGAACGTCTTTTCCCTGCCGGCGAAGCGTGACCGCGATCTTTCCATCGGAATGCGCCGCCGCATTATCGAGCAGAATGGCGATCACCTGTTCGAGCATAGACGACTGACCGTTCACCGTAAGATCCGGTTCGATGGTTTCGCTCAGCTCAATATGATGTTCAAACATGACCGCTTCCTGAATCAGGCACTGCTTTTCCACAAGACGGGAAAGGTTGACCGGAAGCATCTGGATTTCCTGCTGCTCGTTTCGCGTCAGATCCAGCAGATCGGTAATCAGACCGTTCATGCGGCTGGCTTCTTCTTCAATATTGGAAAGCCATTTGGGGTTCGGGTCCTTTTCCATGGCTTCAGCATTGGCCAGAATGACCGCGACCGGCGTCTTCAGTTCATGGGACGCGTCGGCGATAAACTGGCGCTGCTTCTTGAATGTCTCTTCGATTGGGCCGATCATCCAGGCTGCCGCCTTGCGGCAGGCGATGTACAGCAGGCCTTCAAAGCCGATGCCGATCAGGATGGATATGAACAGATGGCTGATCAGTTCGTTGCGGATGGCGGTTACGTCGATCATCATCACCATATTGTTGGACGGATGATAGCACACGTAGCTGCTCACCAGAAGGTTGCCGATCGCCGGATTCGTATCCGGGCGGCTCGTTTTCTCGACGAACTGCGCTTTCTCGACAATCTTGTTGATCGTCCCTTCATCTGTATCCTGCGTGGTCAGAAAATGCATGGGCTTCTGCGCGTTATTGAAGACGATCATGTAGACTGGATTTTCATAAAGCAGAGCCAGCCGGGAATCTTCATCTTCGTCCTGCGGAAACGGACCAAGCGCGGTCGGATTCCAGAGTTCGCGGGTCATTTCCGAAATCTCCAGAATACTGGCGGATAGATCGTTTTGTACGGTCGCGTAGTTCTGAAAATCAAAGACGCCGACAATCAGCCAGACCATGATGCTCAGCAGCCCGAACAGGGTGAGCATCATCTTCCGACGAAGTTCATTCATCTTTCATCCCCATGCGATAGCCCAGACCGCGTACCGATTTCAGTTCCACTTTGGAACCGAGCAGACGCAGCTTCTTTCTCAGAAAGGAAAGATAGGCTTCCAGATTATTGGATTCAATATTGTTGTCCCAGCCCCACACTTTGGAGTACAGCTGATCCCGGCTGAGAATCTGTCCTGGATGGGAAAGGAAATATTCGAGAAGCGTGTATTCCTTGCCGGCAATCGGAATGCTTTCGCCGCTTTCCCGGCTTTTGAGCATGCACGACTGCAGATCCAGTGAAATGTCGCCATATTCAAGCTTATTGGATTTCACGGCGCTCGTTTTCTTCAGCTGGATATCGACACGGGCCAGCAGTTCTTCCATATGAAACGGCTTGGTCATGTAGTCGTCCGCTCCATTTTTCAGACCGGCCAGCTTATCGCTCAGTTCGCCGCGTGCCGTCAGCATGATCACCCGGGTTTCCGGAGCCAGCACTCGAATATCTTCGAGAATTTCAAAGCCGTCTTTTTTTGGCAGCATTACATCGAGAATAACCAGATCGTAAATGCCGCTGGACGCCTTTTCGGATCCCGTTTCTCCATCAAACGCCAGATCCACACTGTAGGCATTCTGGCGAAGCATCGCGGCTGTCGCTTCGGCCAGACGCGTTTCATCTTCCACAATTAAAATTTTCATATTCGGCTCCTTTCCAGAAACCGGCCTTTCGCCGATTTTTTCGATATATATTTTTGTCTGTTTACGATTTCGATCCAGGAAAGCTTCCCGATCCATCGTTTCTTTTTTCATTTGCGGCAAGCGTGCCGAGGACAGCAGGCTGTCGACTCCGTTTCCAGACTCAGAGAAATTTCAGGTCCAACCGTCTTTTGACGGCTGCTGGATCGGTACGCTCCCGGATTTTTTCAGCTTCTATTTTAGCGGGGAAGCTGAAAGAAACTTTAAAGTTTACTTTTTTCGAATGGACTTCGTAAAGATAAAAAAGCCAAAAATACGACAGGTAAAGGAAAAAGACACGCCTTGCCAAAATGGGCAACGCGTTTTCTTCCGCCCTCGTTTCATTTTTTTGAAATTAATACTTGCACGATCGGACCGCTTTGGGTATGATGATCAAGCGTTAAGCGAATGGAGGCTTAGCTCAGTTGGGAGAGCGTCTGCCTTACAAGCAGAGGGTCAGCGGTTCGAGCCCGTTAGCCTCCACCATTTGCCGACTTAGCTCAACTGGTAGAGCAACTGACTTGTAATCAGTAGGTTGGGGGTTCAAGTCCTCTAGTCGGCACCATTTTTCCTGACTCGGTAGCTCAGTTGGTAGAGCACTTGACTTTTAATCAAGGGGTCCAGGGTTCGAATCCCTGCCGAGTCACCATTTTTATTTTTGCAGGTGTAGTTCAATGGTAGAACTTCAGCCTTCCAAGCTGACTACGTGAGTTCGATTCTCATCACCTGCTCCATTTTTTTGGCAGTCCGCCGCCTGACCCCTCTGCACTATATATTTCTTCATGTCAGGTCTGGGCTTTAAATATAGAGCGTTCAGTCATGCAGGCTGACCACAACGTCCCGGGATGCTCACCCGGTATTTTTTTGCCATTTTTTCGGATCTGGCTGCTCGTATGGCAGGCAAACCGTATTTTGCCGCTGCCTCTTTCCTTTCTGTATTTCTGAAACCGGCAAAGGCAAACATCCGCCTTCCAGACGCACATGCGGTTGCCTGGCTCCAGAGATGCAGAGGCGGACCTGGCGCATTTTCTTCCCTGCAGTTCTTCCTGCCTTTCTTCCCTTTTCCGATTTTTCAAAGTCAGGTTTACTTTCTTGCAAATGAAAAATGAATGAGCTACAATGATCAGGCATTCAGCAAGAGGAGGCTTAGCTCAGTTGGGAGAGCGTCTGCCTTACAAGCAGAGGGTCAGCGGTTCGAGCCCGTTAGCCTCCACCATTCGCCGACTTAGCTCAACTGGTAGAGCAACTGACTTGTAATCAGTAGGTTGGGGGTTCAAGTCCTCTAGTCGGCACCACTTAAAATGACTCGGTAGCTCAGTTGGTAGAGCACTTGACTTTTAATCAAGGGGTCCAGGGTTCGAATCCCTGCCGAGTCACCATTTGAAAATTCGCTCCGCAAGGAGCTTTTTTTATTGTCTTTTTCTTTGTACTGCTTTCTATGCGCAGCTTTCCTTAGACAGCCTGTCGATCCGGCGCTTTTCTTCTCTGCCGCTCCGACAGGCTTTTTCTGTTTCTAAAACCGCCGCTCGACGGTCCGGCCGATCCGGCTGGGATCAAACCCAGGAGCATGACTCCCCGAGCAGCACAGAGACGAGAGCGTCCAGATAATCCTTTTTGCGCAGCTGCTGTGCGGACATACCAAAAGAGGCGCCCATGGAAAGGTGCCTCTTATCGTTCATTCTGGAATGCTTCGCATTTCGTTTCTGTTTATTCTTCTTCGAATACAGGAAGTCTTGGCGTCTGATGACTGGACGAACTCGACGAATCGTCGCGGTTGAAGAAGAAGGGCAAGAAGCCGTCGTCCTCTTCTTCCGGCGTATAGCCGTCGTTTTTGAGAATTTCGTCTTCAAACCGTTTGGATCGATAGGCGATCTGCGTATTGAGATCATCAAAGCCAAACTCTTCGCAAAGCGTCGGAACATCCGCGTACAGGGACGTTCCCAGGCCGAGCTTGTGACCCTGAATCGTAAAGCCCATCGCTTCGAGCGTCGTCGGGAAAATATCGAGCGTGCAGTAATCGCGGGTTCGATCGAGCGTATAGGGCGCGCCGTTGATAACCGTAAAATAGGTCCGTCTTGGGAAATCGATGCCGACGCTCTGGTTGATCAGGCTGTCCATGGAAAGATGGTCGCCGGAAATCATGATAACCGTATCGTCATAAAAATCCTGCTGCTGGATCCATTCGACAAATTCCGCGATCCGCTTGTCGGAGCAGCGGATGACGTTTTCATACTGCTCATCAAAATCATCCGGGCAGTTCTTGCACAAATAGCCGTCCTTGAAGTGGGTGTCCGCTGTAAGCATGGTAAAATTAAACGGTTCGTCATGCGCGGCAAGTTTTGTAATTTTCTCTTTGGCAAAGCGGATCAGCTTTTCATCTTCAAAGCCCCACCACTCGTCATAGTTTTCCGGAATGTCGCCTTCGTCGCGCGCGGTCTGTACATCGTAAATTTCATAGTTTCCGTGCTGGCGGAAGTAGTTGGCGCGTCCCGCATAGCTGGCTTCGGAACCGCACATGAAATAGTTCGTATAGCCTTCCTGTTCCAGAATGTCGCCAAGACTGACGACTTTCGGAAGAAAGAGCATCGATTCCGAGAAGGTGTGATTGTACTGCGAGTTAGAAATGCCAAGGGGCGTTCCGGACGTCTGCGCGCAAAGACCGGCAACTGTCCAGGACGTCTGGCTGGTCACCTGACCGCCGTTAAGACAGATATCCCCTTGTGCGGAAAAGTCGGTATTTTCCTTAGCGATCCGGGTAAGGTTAGGGATCAGATCCGCATCAAATCCGCCGCCGTGTTCCCTGTCGGAAAATGTGGCTTCCATCGACTCCAGATAAATGCAGATGATGTTTTTCTTTTTCGCCGGGACCTGAATCAAGTCGGCTTCCGGTTTGACGTAATGGTTTTCGTAGAGCGTGGAAATCTTGTTCTGTTCTTCGATGTACTGATCAATTTTCAGCGCTTCATAGCCTTTCTGAAGCTGAGAAATCATCAGTCCCACGCAGCCCGTCATGCACAGCAGGCTGCCGCAGTTGATCGCCTTGATCGCATTCGACGCCATCCACTTTTTGCGGGTATGCGTGCGGTTCTTTCTGGAAAGCTGGCTGTGGAGCAGAAAGCCGTACAGCAGCGTTCCCAGGACAATCCAAAGCGCGTAATTCAGCAGAAAGCCCTGCAGGATCTGGACGATGGTATTGCTGGCACCGCCCATGCCCACCTGCATCGTATACAGGAACTGGGAAAAGGATTCGACCTGAATCACCTGCGTGATGTACTGGACCGCATACGCCAGTATGCACCCCAGAATAAAGAATATATAGGCAATAGTACCCAGAAGAATGGTCAGTTTCTTACGTGACATGCCCCATATTGTAATGCTTCCTTATCGCATTTCAATTGCGAGGCTGAAGTTTTAACGGAGGGCTAGTCAATGTTGAGAATCTTTTAATATGTCTTCATTTAATGAAACCGGTATCTTTCAAAAGCGAAAGCATTTCTCGCCGCCTGCAGAACGCCCGCTTTCCCTTTTCTCAAAGCGTCGGACGGCGTATCTTGCGGTGTATCTGCCCCGCTCGTCGATGTTTTCCGGAACAGCGGGAAAAAGGCTCCGTTTCAAGTCCTCCATTCCATATGAAAAAGCGATGATTGCTGATCTTCTGGATCGAATCATCGCTTCTGGCTTTTTCCGTCAATTTTCTGCGTTTTCTGCAGTTGCAGTTTGGCTGGAATTACAGTTCGGCAATTACTTCCACTTCAACGAGAACGCCTTTGGGCAGATCCTTGACGGCTACGCAGCTGCGTGCCGGCTTTTCGGTAAAGGTGTTCGCGTACACGGCGTTGAAGGCCGCAAAGTCTTCGATATTGGCCAGGAAGCAGGTGGTCTTCACAGCCTTTTTCGGGCTGGTTCCGGCTGCTTCGAGAACGGCGGTCAGATTTTTCATGACCTGTTCGGTCTGCTCTTCAATGGTCACAGCTTCGACGGCGCCGGTTGCCGGATTGATCGGAATCTGTCCGGACGTAAATACGAGGCCGTTTACGACAGCCGCCTGACAGTATGGCCCGATGGCCGCTGGAGCGTTCGGTGTAGAAATCTGTTTCATAAAGGTCCTTTCCAGATCGAAGTTCAGGCTCTTTGCTCTCTTTAAAGGAGCTGGAAGCCTTCTTCGATCAGCGTTTTCTCGACCAGATCGATATGGTCCTGGTCGCGGGTTTCAATATTGATGCGCAAAACGCAGTCGGTAATCGATGCGCCTTCGCTCGCTTTTTCATAGAAGACGCTGTCCACATTGGCCCCTAAGGAAGCGAGCAGCGCGGAGACTTTGGCCAGCTGACCTGGACGGTCGGAAAGCTGAATCGCCAGAGTCGCGCTGCGGCCGGACGTGAGAAGACCGCGTTCAATGACTTTCGAAAGAATGGTTACGTCGATGTTGCCCCCCGAGAGGATGCAGACAATGTTCTTGCCTTCGGTCGGGATTTTGTCGAACATGACCGCGGCTACCGATACGGCGCCGGCGCCTTCGGTGATGAGCTTCTGCGTTTCGATCAGCTTCAGAATGGCGGTCGCGACTTCATCGTCGTTAACCGTGACAATTTCATCAACATACTTGCGGCAAAGATCGAACGTGTGTTCGCCAGGTTCTTTTACCTGGATGCCGTCGGCGACGGTACGGACTTTATCGAGGCAGACGATGCGCTCTTCTTCCAGAGACGCCGCCATGCTTGGCGCGCCTTCGGCCTGTACGCCGTACACTTTAACGTCTGGGCGCAAGGTTTTGATGGCGTAGGCGACACCGGAAATCAGCCCACCGCCGCCAACGGGAACTACGACCGCGTCAAGATCATCGATCTGATCGAGAATTTCGAGACCGATCGTTCCCTGACCGGCGATGACGAGTTCATCGTCGAACGGATGAATGAACGTATAGCCCATTTCGTCGCGCAGACGCAGGGCTTCCGCATAGGCATCATCATATACGCCCGGAACGAGAACGACCTGCGCGCCATAGCTGCGGGTCGCTTCAACTTTGGAAATCGGGGCGCCTTCCGGCAGACAGATGATGGCGGGAATGCCGCAGGCCTGGGCGGCGAGCGCTACGCCCTGGGCATGGTTGCCCGCGGAGCAGGCGATGACGCCGTGCGCTTTTTCTTCTTCCGAAAGCTGAGAAATCTTAAAGCTGGCGCCGCGCAGCTTGAACGAGCCGGTTTTCTGCAGGTTTTCGGTTTTCAGAAATACATTGCAGCCGCTTTTAATCTTGGCAGCGGGGATAAGGTCCGTCTGACGGGCGATGTCCTTGAGGACATAACGGGCCTGGTAAATCTTTTCAAGCGTTAACATCTTCGTTCAGTCCTTCCTTTGCTGCCAGATGCGCGGCAAACTGTCTTGCCGCTCTGGCCGATCGGCCGCCCTGCGCAAGCGCAAAGGCCGAAGCCTGTTCATGAATGGCCCTGGGGTCGGCTGCGTGCAGGCCGTATTCTTCTAAAACCGCATCGACAATTTCAAAGAAGCTGCGGTTATCGGGTTTTTCAAAAAAGAGACACTGTCCAAAGCGCTGAGAAAGCGAGAGCGTTTCCTGCAGCGTATCCCGCCGGTGCACGTCGTCCCCGGTACGGGCCGACATGCTTTCCTTGACGAGATGGCGGCGGTTGCTGGTGGCATAAATAACCACATTTGCACTGCGGGCGCAGACGCTGCCTTCTAGCACGGCTTTAAGCGCCGCGAAGGAGTCGTCGTTTTCGCCAAAGGACAGATCATCGATATAGACAATGAATTTCAGCGGCTCTTCAGCCAGGGTATCGAGCAGATCGGGAAGCAGATCGAGCTGTCCCCGGCCGATTTCCACCAGCCGCAGACCCTCGGTTTTAAACCGATTGAGCACCGCCTTGATGCTGGCGGATTTGCCCGTTCCCGCGTCGCCGTAAAGCAGCAGGTTGGAACTGGGCAGATTTTTCAGAAGCGCCATCGTGTTTTCGATCAGTCTGGCGTGCTGGTCTTCGTAGCCGTACAGCTGGTCGAACGTGATCGGATCGCCGCTGCGTACCGGAATCAGACGGACTTTGTCTTCGCTGGCCAGCCGGAACATTGAATACTGGGCGAACAGGCCCGTGCCGCGGGTTTTCATCGTTTCCAGACTTTCCAGATACTCCGTTTTCAGATCCTGCGCCTTGCAGTTCCACATTTCGCTTTGCAGGCCGAGATCCCGGCTGGAAAGCCGGCTGGCTTCGCTCAGTGCATCCAGTTCATACATCGCCTGATTGAAAATCAGCTCATTTTTGGGCTGACCGGCGAGATGCCATCGGGACAGACAGGTCGACGTGCGGCAGACCAGATCGCGCAGATAGTCCGGCCAGCTGGGATTTTCCTGCATGTAGAGCAGACCCGCAAAGCGGGCTGCGTACTGGTTCAGACTGCTGGAAAAATGCGAATGGTCCTGAATCATATCCGCAAACGCCTTGAACACTTCGTCTTCGTACAAATTGCGAAACACCGCCAGACCGCAAATCCGATCGTAAAGCAAATCGAGATTTACGCTGCGGCTCATGAAAGAACCGCTCCTTCATCCGCGCCGTGCACCTGAGCGGCATAGCGCTTGAGATAGCCTTCGACCTTGCGCGGTTCTTTTGCGGGCATTTCTTTTTTGCGGCGTTCGATTTCTTCGTCGTCCACGAGCAGTTCAATGGAATATTCCGGAATGTTGATGGAAATCAGATCCCCGTTGCATACGTAGCCGATCAGACCGCCTTTGCAGGCTTCTGGCGAAACGTGACCGATCGAAGCGCCGCGAGTGGCTCCGGAGAAGCGGCCGTCGGTAATGAGAGCGACTTCCTTATCGAGACCCATGCCGGCAATGGCCGAGGTCGGCGATAACATTTCCCGCATGCCGGGACCGCCAGCCGGACCTTCGTTGCGGATGACAACGACGTCGCCCGGTTTGACTTTGCCGCCGAAAATGCCGGCAATGCATTCTTCTTCCGATTCAAAAACGTTGGCCGGTCCGGTGTGCACTAACATTTCCGGAGCGACGGCGGAACGTTTTACGACGCAGCCGTTGGGCGCCAGGTTGCCTTTGAGGACGGCCAGACCGCCCGTTTTCGTATACGGATTGTCGATCGGACGAATGACGGTTTCGTCCAGGTTTTTGGCATTGGCCAGATTTTCATGCATCGTCTTGCCGGTTACAGTCATCAGATCGGTTTCCAGCAGACCGGCATCTTCGAGTTCCTTTAATACCGCGTACACGCCGCCCGCTTCATTGAGATCTTCCATGTACGTCGGACCGGCTGGAGCGAGGTGGCAGAGGTTTGGCGTATGTTCCGAAATTTCGTTGACGTTGTCGAGATCGATTTTGATGCCGCATTCGTGCGCGATCGCCGGCAGATGGAGCATCGAGTTCGTCGAGCAGCCAAGCGCCATATCGGCAGTCAGTGCGTTTTTGAACGCTTTTTCGGTGAGAATATCGCGCGGACGGATATCCTTGCGGAACAGTTCCATAACCTGCATGCCCGCGTGCTTCGCGAGTTCAATGCGCTTGGAATACACAGCCGGAATAGTACCGTTGCCCGGCAGAGCCATGCCCAGCACTTCGCTCAGGCAGTTGTGCGAGTTGGCGGTATACATGCCGGAGCAGGAACCGCAGGACGGGCAGGTGTTCTTTTCGTATTCATCGAGTTTGGCTTCATCGATTTTTCCGGCTTTGTAGGCACCGACGGCTTCAAACATGCTGGAAAGCGACGTTTTGTGCTTGTCGATGCGGCCGGCGAGCATCGGTCCGCCGGAAACGAAAATGGTCGGCAGATTCAGACGGGCGGCTGCCATGAGCAGACCGGGAACGTTTTTGTCGCAGTTTGGGATCATGACCAGAGCGTCAAACGCGTGGGCGAGCGCCATGGCTTCCGTGGAATCCGCAATCAGATCGCGGGTGACCAGAGAATAGCGCATGCCGTTATGGCCCATCGCAATTCCGTCACACACCGCAATCGCCGGAAAAACGATGGGCGTTCCGCCAGCCATCGCCACGCCGGTTTTGACCGCTTCGGTAATTTTGTCGAGATTCATGTGGCCGGGAACGATCTCGTTGTAGCTCGAGACGATTCCGACAATTGGACGGTCGATTTCTTCCTGGGTAAGACCCAGTGCGTGCAGCAGACTTCGCTGCGGGGCTTTATCAAACCCCTTCTTCATTTCATCGCTTTTCATTGCGTACTCCTTTGGCCCCGCAAATCCGGAAGCGGATCTGGGAACCTTCCTCTTTTTTCTCTTAGGTAAATCTCTTTTCTCTTTCGTATTCTTCAGTCAAAGGCCGATATTCTGTTGGCCTCGACTGTTCTTTTCTTCTTATGGATTGGATCACTGTATCGGATGATTGTCTTCATCGGACCATGATCTGCATTTTTCCTAGCGCCTATCCGCCTGCTTTATTTGCGGAGTTTTACGCCGTACCAGGCAACGCCTTCACCCTTCCAGCCGTTTTCGGTCAGAAATTTCTGTTCCGCGGCGCTGACGGTAAAGTTGTGCGCGCCGGTTTTCGCGTTCGGGTTATACGCCCTATACAGCGGCAGAGCGCTGGCCTGATCGGTATTGGAATACCAGCCGATTTTTTCCTCCGTCCAGCCCTGGCTGACCAGAAAGTCTTTTTCCGTTTCCTTCAGGGTGTAGTGATGGTCGCCGACATTCGGGTTGTACAGACGATAAACCGCGCTGCCGGTATACGGCGCGATCCAGCCGATGCCTTCATAGCGCCAGCCAAAGCGAATCAGGCTGTTTCGCTCGTTTCGATCGGCGGTATAAAAGTGCTCGCCGGAGTTCGGGTTGTACAGCCGGTACATGTTCTGATTGCCATCGCCTGGCTGGGGTTCCCACGTTCCTTCCAGCGCCTTCTGTTCGTATTCGTTGAGGGCGCCGCGCAGTTCGTCGGTCGTATACATCGTTTCCGCCGCATCCTGGAAAAAGAACACCTGTCCAAAGAGCGGTCCTGGATTTTTGCCGTTTTGCGCAATGGCGAAACCGGTCAGTACATAGCGCGGATCGACGATATTGCGATAATGGCTTCCCCGCTCTGGTTTTTCACGGGTGTACCAGTAGTCAAACGGATTGCTTCCGCTGCCAAAGGGTGTGCCGGTGGACCCGCCCCAGTACAGGTTTTCCCCGACATCAAATATTCGGGAATGATCGAGACTGTTGGAGGAATAGTCGGTCTGCACCATGGCGACGGCCATCATCGTCAGCGAAACGCTCAGTTCCGGCTGATTTTCCTGACGGCGCAGCGCGTTGCACTGATCGATATAGTCCAGAGCCTGTCGAAAATGAGCGATAGACATGGCATCGCGGGAATCGTGCAAATCGCCGATGCCGTTTTCCAGGCCGTAAATCAGTACAGCCGCCGCTTCTTTTTCCGGACGCGTCAGCAGAAATCCAAGAATGCCTAAAGACAGCGGATCTTTCCCGTCATACAGGGCGACCCACTCTTCGACCGTTTTTCCGGAGTGCGTCATATCGATGCGCCGAACCTTCTGCGCGGACGAAAGCGAGATTCCGACTCCATCTGCAGGTACGTCACTCCTATGGACTTCCGCTTCTTCCGGTTCCTGTGCCTGCAGGCGCGTAAATGTTCCGCTGGCACCAAGTGTCAGGCAGGCGGCAAGACTCGAGGCGAGCCATGCGTTTTGTTTTTTGCGGCTGCAGATGGCTTTGTTTTTCTCTGCAGAATGGATACGATTGGTGATCCCGTGTGCTTTGAGCGAACGGGCTTCTTTACTGGACGGACAATCCATGGCCTGATCTCCTTTATTTGAATTCGTTATACTCTCCATTATATATATCGAATATATGTATTCTGAATTCTTCAGCGCGGATGGTTCGGACCGGGTACGATCTGGTCCTCTTTCCGTCAGTCTGTCGTTTTGTGCGATGAATCAAAAGGCCCGTCAAACGGGCCTTTTTTCGGTTGCACGAGGCAATTCCATTAGTTGTTGACGAGTTTGTCTTCGTCAGCCCAGGAATACAGAGCGCGGATTTCTTCGCCGACTTTGGAGCTTGGATGCTCTTTGGCTCTCTTTCGCATTGCGCGGAAGTGCGCCTGGCCGCCTGCATCGGACATGTCGAGCAGGAAGTCTTTTGCGAACGTACCGTCCTGGATGTCCTTGAGGATCTGTTTCATGGCTTTCTTTGTATCTTCGGTGATGATCTTTTCGCCGGTGATGTAGTCGCCGTATTCAGCGGTATTGGAAATGGAGTAGCGCATGCCTTCGAAACCAGACTGGTAGATCAGGTCAACGATCAGCTTCATTTCGTGAATGCATTCGAAGTAGGCGTTTCTTGGGTCGTATCCCGCTTCCACGAGAGTTTCAAAACCAGCCTGCATCAGAGCGACAACGCCGCCGCAGAGCACGGCCTGTTCGCCAAAGAGGTCGGTTTCGGTTTCAGTACGGAAAGTCGTTTCCAGAACGCCCGCACGGGAAGCACCGATTCCAGCTGCATACGCCAGACCGAGTTCAAGCGCGTCGCCGGTTGCATCCTGTTCTACAGCGATCAGAGAAGGAACGCCTTTTCCGGCTTCGTATTCAGAACGAACGGTGTGGCCAGGTCCTTTTGGAGCGACCATGATGACGTTAACGTCCGCAGGCGGAACGATCTGTCCGAAGTGGATGTTGAAGCCGTGGGCAAAGGCGAGTGTCTTGCCGGCTGTGAGGTTTGGCGCGATTTCTGTACGATACACGTCTTTCTGCTTTTCATCCGGGATCAGAATCATGATGATGTCGGCCGCTTTTGCAGCTTCAGCAACCGGCAGAACTTCGAAGCCCTGTTCCTTGGCTTTTTTCGCGGAGCGGCTGCCTTCATACAGGCCGATCACAACGTCTGCGCCGGAGTCTCTGAGGTTGAGCGCATGCGCATGACCCTGAGAGCCGTAGCCGATGATTGCGATCTTCTTGCCTTTCAGACGGTTTACATCGCAGTCCTGTTCATAAAAAATTCTGTTTTCCATGTAGATCGTATGTCCTTTCCTGGGAGTTTTCCCTCAAATTTACGGGCTGCTCCAAACCTTAAAACTGGATGGAGCAGATCTCGCTGCCAGTGGGCAGCGGCCAAAAGTTCCGTTCGGCCAAGACTAGCCGATCAGGTCCTTGCGGTCAGTTTCCATGAAGGCGAATTCATCAAGATCGTCTTCGTACAGGTAGTGGCAGCCTCTCTGAAGCGCCACAACGCCGGTCCGGGACATTTCGAGAATGCCGTAGGGACGGACGATTTCGAGAAACGCGTCAATCTTTGTCGATTCTCCGGTAATTTCCACGCAGAGGGTGTTGGGGGAGAAGTCGATAATCTTGCAGCGGAAAATGTCCACCGCGCTGACGATTTCCGGACGGGTTTCCGGGGTGTTGCGCAGCTTGATGAGCGCGAGTTCGCGCGATACGCGCTGGGCCGGAACCATTTCCTTAACGTTTTTTACGCAATACAGCTTTCTCAGCTGCTTAATGCACTGGGAGCGGATTTTCTCGTCTCCGTTGACCGAGATCGTAATGCGGGAGATCGCCGGATCTTCGGTAGCGCCGACGGTCAGCGAGTTGATGTTGAAGCCGCGGCGGGTAAACATGCTGGCGACGCGCGTCAGTACGCCGGAGTAGTTGTCGACCAGGCAGGCGATTTCAAATTTTTCCATCAGATTTCCTCCCGCAGGGTGATGATCTGCTCCATGCTGCCTCCAGGCGGAAGCATCGGAAGTACGAATTCATCCGGATCGATTTTGACGTCGATCACGACCGGGCCGCTCTTCGCCATGGCTTTGGCGATGACTTCCGGCATTTCTTCAAGCGTATCAATATGGAATCCCGGAACGCCGAACGCTTCCGCGATTTTCGCGAAGTCGCTTTCGCGGTCTTCCAGGTTTGTATTCGAGTAATGGGCGCCATAGAACAGAGTCTGCCACTGACGGACCATGCCGAGCACCTTGTTATTGAAAATGACAACAACGACTGGAGCGCCGGTTGCCTTGAGTGTTGCGAGTTCGCCCAGGTTCATGCCGAAGCTGCCGTCTCCAGTAAAGAGAATCGTGCGCTTGCCAGAACCAAATGCAGCACCGATCGCGGCGCCAAGACCGAAGCCCATCGTGCCCAGGCCGCCGGAGGAAACAAACGTCCGCGGCTGCTGGAACGGGAAGGACTGAGCGACCCACATCTGATGCTGGCCGACATCGGTCGCAATCGGCGTAGAGGCATCGCAATAGCGCGCCACTTCGTGAATCAGCGCCTGCGGCGTCAGCTTATGCGGATTGGCGAGCTGTTCCTGCTGATTCAGTTCCGCCTGCTTCAGATCGGCTATGCGCTGATGCCAGGAGGGATGCGTCTGCAGATTGACCGCGTCGAGCAGTCGCTGTACCGCGTCGTGGATGTCGCCGGCCAGGCCGAGCGTTACCGCTACGTTTTTATTGAGCTCTGCCGCATCAATATCGAGATGCAGGATTTTCGCCTGTCTGGCGTATTTCTTTACGTTGCCTGTAGCCCGGTCGGAGAAGCGGCAGCCGATCGCGATGATCAGATCGCATTCGTTCTGCGCCATGCTCGAGGCGTAGTGGCCGTGCATGCCTTCCATGCCGAGGTAGCGGGGATGGTCGGTCGCTACGGCGGAAAGCCCCATCAGCGTGCAGCCGATCGGCGCATCGATCTTTTCGGCCAGACGCATGATTTCATCGGAAACTTCCGCGCCCAGCGAACCGCCGCCAATATAAATATAGGGGCGCTGGCTTTCGTTGATCATTTCCACCGCAGCAGCCATCTGTTTTTCGTTGACAGTTTTTTCCGGCATTTTTTCGGAATAGCCAAGCGGCTCGTAATCCGTAATTCCCTGCTGAACGTCTTTGGGAACGTCGATCAGCACCGGACCCGGACGGCCGGACTTGGCAATTTCAAACGCTTTATGAATGGTCTGTGCCAGCTCGTCGATGGAGTTGACGAAAAAGTTGTGTTTGGTAACCGGCAGAGTCACGCCGGTAATGTCTACTTCCTGAAAGGAGTCGCGCCCGATCAGATTCGTGGATACGTTTCCGGTAATGGCCACCAGAGGAACGGAATCCAGATAGGCTGTCGCGATTCCGGTCACCAGGTTGGTCGCGCCCGGACCGGATGTCGCAATGACCGTACCGACTTTTCCGGTTGCCCGGAAATAGCCGTCTGCCGCATGACAGGCATGCTGCTCATGCGAACACAGCACGTGCTTAAGACGATCCTGATAGGCATATAAAGCATCATAGAGGTCAATAACCTGTCCGCCCGGATAGCCGAAAACGGTATCCACGCCCTGTTCGAGCAGGCTTTCTACGATGATTTCCGCACCGCTTTTTTTCATGATGAACCTTCCTTTTTTTCGATTAGGTTTGTTATATCACACCGAAATTTTCGGTGGTGAAGAAAATGTAACAAGTTTCCAAAACTTGTGTTTATTTCCATTTTGTTACATTTCTCCTGCTCTCTGTAACCGGTTTCATTAAAAAGACAATAAATTCGGCTTTACCAGAAGAGCGATTTGTATTTATCCATTCTAGGCAAGCCGATTTTTAAAATCAAAATCGTTTCGGTTCTTGTTCAATCCTGTCCAAAAAGAGTGAGAAAAACGTCCATAGTCTGCGATCTTCCCGCCAGCGGCTTAGATTCCCCTGCGCCAAACCGAATCGCTGCCATTAAAAAATGCCTTCTTCATCGTTTCTGGGATGAAGAAGGCATCGTTCATTCGTTTTCTTAAAGCGGACGTATTTTTCAGCGACAGGCAGCAGGACTCTGTTTCCTGTTTTGCAAATCTAAGCCTGCAAAGGAACTGCGGATTCCTGCGGTGCGCTCTGGATGGCATCGCTTGCCGGAGGCGCTGGCTGTTCCACAGGAGGCGTCACTGTCCCCTGATCGCCGCCGCCAGGAGGCGTGACGGTTCCGCCCTGGTCTCCTCCGCCAGGCGGGGTTGTTCCGCCTGTGTCTCCTCCGCCGGGAGGTGTGGTCGATCCGCCCGTATCGCCTCCGCCGGGAGGTGTGGTCGATCCGCCCTGCGAATCGTCGCCCGTATTGTCTCCGGGATTGACAGGCGGCTCAGCTGGAGGCAGATTTGGAGCTTGTCCTGAACTGTTGTTTCCGGGATCATTTCCGCCCGGGTCCGGGGCATATCCGGGATCGGATGGCGGGGTTACAACTGGAGGTACGTAAATGTTGTTGTTGACAGCAGGCGGATAGTAGTAGTCCGGATCCTTGAACTGATCCGCATTTTCTTCATAGAAGTTGCCGTCCGGCTGTTCAACCATTTCGTTTTTCGGCATGTCGTCTTTCTGATTGCCGCCGTTGGTCTGGTCGCCGCTCATGATGACGTTGTTGTAGTAATCCGACTTGGAAGCAAGTTCCGCATTGAACGCCAGCAGACCAAGGTTTTCGATCAGCGTCTGTTCGTTTGCATACAGGCTTGTTCCCAGACCGAGACGATGGCCTTCGATATCGATGCCCATCGCTTCGATAATGGTCGGGAAAATATCGAGCGTGCAGTATTCACGCGTCTGATTCAGCGTATATTCCGGGCCGTTGAGCACGGTGAAGTACGCCTTGCGCGAATAGTCCGAAGGAATGTTCGGACCGACCGATCCATCCATGCTCAGATGGTCGCCCGAGAGGATGATCGTGGTATTTTCGTAAAACGGCTGTTCCTTGAGCCAGTCGATGAAGGCGCCGACTTTGCGGTCCGAGCAGTGAATGACGTTTTTGTACTGCTCGTCAAATTCGTCCGTGCAGTCCTTGCACTTGTAGCCGTCTACGAAATGCGTGTCGGCCGTGAGCATGGTGAAGTTGAACGGTTCCTCGTTTTTCGAAATCGTATCCAGTTCTGCCTTGGCCCAGTCAAAGAGCTTCTCGTCTTCAAAGCCCCACCATACGCGGTAATCGGAAAGAATCTTCTTTTCGCGGATGGCTTCATCGTAGTCGAGCACTTCGTAATCGCCGTGCTGCTTATAGTAGTTGGTCCGTCCGGCATAGGCGCCTTCCGAACCGCACATGAAGTAGTTTTTATAGCCGTTTTCTTTCAGAATGTCGCCCATCGCCGTCAGATTCGGCATGAACTGCACATCCGAGTCCAGATTGTGAACGAACGCCTGGTTGCCGACATTCAGTGGTACGCCCGCGCTCTGCGCAACGAGTCCGGCAATTGTCCAGCCGGAGTTGTTGGTCACATAGGCGCCCTGTACGTCCGGATTGTCCGCTGCAGCAAAGTTTTCGCCTTCCTGCTGGAGCGCTGTCAGGTTCGGAATGAGGTCTTCCTCATATCCCCCGCCGTTTTCGCGGCTGGCGTACGTGCTTTCCATGGATTCCATAACAATATGGATCACGTTGCGCTTCTTTTCGGGGAACGTCAGCTTGACGTCGTCTGGCTGTACGAAATGGTCTTCATACAGTTCGCTGACGCGGTTGGCGTTCTTGACATATTCTTCGTAGCCGACCGCATCGAGTCCGGTAAAGACGCCGCTGATCGCCAGCGCGGCACAGATCACAATCGCCGCAACCGAAGACAGGTTGAACGCCAGATTCCATTTTTTATCCGCAAACAGCCTGCGGCCTTTTTTCTTTAAGCGGATGCGCTTGATGCAGAAATACATGTACACTCCAAAAACGAGCGTACCGATGATCAGCAGCAGCCAGTTCTGTTCAAAAAATCCCGCTACAGCCGCCCCGATTGTTCCCTGCGCTCCTTCTGCACCCGCGTTCAGCGTATACAGAACCTGGGAGAAGCTGGTCACCTGAATGACCTGCGTCAGGTAATAGATCGTATAGAAAACAATGCAGGCGAGCCAGAACAGGATATAAGCGAGAATTCCAGTAAAAATCCACATAATCCTTTTTCCTTTCCGATTCTGCTTCTTTCCTCATTAAATTTTTTACGGCCTGCTGCATCCGCGTAAACCGTCTTTGGCAGCTTGCCCGTAAAAAGGTTTTTCGTTTTGTGTTTTCGGTTCCGTTTTCTCTTTCCAAAACCGTTTTAAAAGCGGATTCCGATTTTACCTTCGCGTAAAATCCGGTTTTCCGATTGAGAGAAACGGACACTAATTTCACATAATACGGGATTCGGCATGGATTACAAGCGATTGAGGATTTTCCTGAAATCTTCGAAGAAAGGGCCAAATCCTTTTGAAACTATGTGAAATGTTTTTATTCTTTCAAATGAAAAAAGCACCCGAAGGTGCTTTTGCATTTCCTGTTTATTTTCTGTTTTCCGTTACTTCGACGCGGACTTTCTCTCCGCCGTCTACCAGATCGAATGTGATCTTGGAGAAGGCGTCCAGGTTGTCAGCAAGAATTTCACGGACCGTCGAGAACACTTCATCCTGGCTGGCTTCACTTGGCGTGTCGTATTCAATCGACGTTACGATATGTTTTTTTCCCTGAATATCCGTCAGGTCTTTGACAATTGAACTCATAATATATGTCCTCTGGACCAAGTTTAAACCCCGCAGGCGCTGAAATCAAATCTCAGCTTTTGGCTTTTCCCACCGGTTTCTCAGCGGCCGATCGCTCTGCAGGCCTGTTTCCAGTCTTCGTATTCCTGTCTGGCAGCTTTTCGGTCGTTTTCATCAAGCACGCGAATGACGCGGCACGGATTGCCAGCCGCAAATACACCACAGGGAATATCGTCAACCACAACCGAACCGCTGCCGATCACACTGCCTTCATGAATCGTGACGCCGCCGTTGATCACACAGCTGCCGGCGATCCAGACATGATCTTCAATAACGATGGGCAGCGCTTTTTCCAGACCCGTTTTGCGAATGTCTCGATCCATGGGATGAACCGGGGTGTAAAACGAACAGCGCGGCCCGATCAGAACATGATTTCCAATTACGATCTTTCCTTCATCGAGCATCAGACCGTCCATATTGATCATGGAGTGTTCTCCAATATAAATCCGATGACCGAGATCGCAGTAAAACGGCAAGACGATATGCGCGTTGGCACTCATGTTGGGCACAAGCACGCGAAGCAGCGTCTGGGCTTCTTCTTCTGTCGGCGCCTGCGCGATCTGGCGCATCGTCTGGCGGGCAAAACTCCAGTGGCCGTCCTTTACTCCATACACATCGTACAGAAGACCGGCATCTCTGCGGCTGGACTGCAGAGAAATTTCCGGATGGCTCAGATCGGGATCGAGAGGCGAATCGAAAGAAGCGGACGCAACACTAGCCGCGTCCGTATTCTTTTTCGATTCCTGTTTTGAATCTGGATTCATTGTTGAACCGGACTTAGCACACTTTGCGCGTCCAGCCGAATTTGTCTTCGACATTGCCCCACTGAATGCCGGTCAGCGTATCGTACAGCTTCTGGGTGAGGTCACCTGTCTTGAAGTCATTGATAACGGCTTTTTCGCCTTTGTAGCAAAGTTCGCCGATTGGAGAAATAACGGCTGCGGTACCGGTACCCCACGCTTCCTGCAGTCTTCCGTCGCGGGCAGCGGCCATCAGATCGTCAATGGACAGATGTTCTTCGTGAACGGGGTAGCCAAGATCGCGGACGATGTGCAGAATCGAGTCGCGGGTTACGCCCGGCAGTACAGTTCCGTCAACCGGAGCGGTCCAGATTTCGCCGTCGATCAGGAACATGACGTTCATGCTTCCGACTTCTTCGACATATTTCTTGTGGACACCGTCCAGCCAGAGAACCTGGGTATAGCCCTGTTCTTCGGCTTTTTCCTGTGCTTTCAGTGAGCCGGCGTAGTTGCCGCCGCACTTGGTGAAGCCGGTTCCGCCTGGAGCGGCACGTACGTATTCATCTTCCACCCAGATTTTTACCGGAGCCATGCCTTCTGGATAGTAGGCGCCTACCGGGGAAAGGATGATCATGAATTTATAGGAAACCGCCGGATGTACGCCAACAGCGGCTTCGGAAGCGAACATGTAAGGACGGATATACAGAGATTCGCCCTCGTTAGCGGGAACCCAGTCCTTTTCGACGCGGACGAGTTCTTCAATGGCCTGTACAAACAGATCTTCCGGAACGGCCGGCATCGACAGACGGCTATTGGAGTTGGCAAAACGCTGCGCGTTTTTTTCCGGACGGAAGAGCTGAATGCTGCCGTCTTTTGTGCGGTAGGCTTTCAGACCTTCAAAAGTTTCCTGCGCATAATGAAGAACCATGGAAGCCGGATCCATTTCGATCGGTCCAAACGGGACGATGCGGGCATCATGAAAGCCGCCCTGATCCTTATCGTAATCACAGATGAACATGTAGTCGGTGTAGTATTTGCCAAAGCCAAGCGGGCCCTGGGGTTTTTCTTTCAGTTCTTTGCGCGGTTCAAAACGAATATCCATACAAATAAACCTTCCTTCTTTGAATTTTCTTAACCTTACGCCCCGCATAATTCTTTGGCAATCGGTGCGGGGCAAACGCCGTGATCCCGACGAAAAAATGAATCAAAACCATGCCAAAACCGACAATCTTCTTTCAGGCCGCTTTCAAAATGTTTCTTTGTTTTCACTACTTGACGATTTTAAGAAAAAACACGGCTCCCGGATAGCTGTCCGGGCTGTTCCCGCCGTCACTGCCTTCGGATTTTCCGTCCGTTTCGGTTTGCCGCCGCCTTTTCTCAAGGACACCGCAAAAAATGAAAAATGCTTTCCTTTCCCCACCTTTTTGAACCCTCTTTTCCCGAATTTTGCGGATTGGAATGACCAGAGGAATCAGCCAATGACGTGCGTGCTATACTGTTTCAGATTTTCCAGAAAGAAAGAAGGAAACAAAATGAATCTGATCATCCCAGAAAACTATGACCCGGTCCTCGATATTCGGCAGACCCAGGAAGCCATCAAATACATTCGGGATACTTTTCAGCACGAATTTGGCAAGGAAATGAACCTCACCCGTATTTCGGCACCGCTTTTTGTACCGAAAAGTTCCGGACTGAATGACAACCTGAACGGTGTGGAACAGCCGGTTCACTTTTCCATGAAAGTCCTTCCGGAAGAAGATATTGAAATTGTGCATTCCCTCGCGAAATGGAAACGCGCCGCTTTAGGCAAGTACGGCTTTGGCCTTCATGAAGGTCTCTATACCAACATGAACGCGATCCGTAAGGACGAAGACCTCGACAATCTCCACTCCGCCTATGTGGATCAGTGGGACTGGGAAGAAGTCATCGCCAAAGACGAACGCACGGAGCAGACGCTGCGCGAACATGTACTTCGCATTTTTAAAATCATCAAGCACATGGAACACGAAGTCTGGTACAAATACCCGCAGGCGGTAAACCGCCTTCCCGATTCCATTACCTTCATCACATCCCAGCAGCTTCTCGACCGCTATCCCGATCTTTCTCCGAAAGAACGTGAAGACGCGGCGACAAAAGAATACGGATGCATCTTCCTGATGAAAATCGGCGCTCCGCTGTCCAACGGTCAGAAGCACGACGGCCGCGCGCCGGACTACGACGACTGGCAGCTTAACGGCGATATCCTGTTCTGGTACGAACCGCTCCAGACCACGCTGGAAATTTCCAGCATGGGTATCCGCGTCGACGAAAACTCGCTGCACGACCAGCTGAAAGCGGAAAACGCGCTCGACCGGGAAAACCTGCCGTTCCATAAAGCCATTCTGGAACAGAAACTGCCATACACCATCGGCGGCGGTATCGGTCAGTCCAGACTGTGCATGCTTCTCCTTAAGAAAGCGCACATCGGCGAAGTTCAGGCGTCCATCTGGCCGCAGGATATGCTCGATGCATGCGAAGAAGCCGGCATTCAGATTCTGTAAGAATAAGAATCCTGTATTTCCATTCGACACAGGCTAGACACTGGGCAGTTCTTTCCGTCCTGCTGATTCAAAAGAAAAGCAGCCGCTCACGCGGCTGTTTTTGTATGCATTTTTAAAATTCCAGTTTCGATCTTTGCAGGTTACGAAGAACAAAATCGTTTGAGAATCCCTTTATTCTTCGATGAATTCGCGAATCTGATGCAGATCGAGGGAAGGATACTGTTCGAGGAATTCAAGCAGTTCGCGCGCCATGATCTTGGCGCCTTCCGTCTGTTTGGATTCGATGTTGAGCGGAAGCAGATTTTCGTGCAGCGACATGCGCAGCAGAGCCCAGCCGTCGCCATGATCCGTACCAAATTTCAGACGGACGCCTTCGTAGTTTGGCTGTACGAGCGTAATCGTGCTGCTTTCCTGCGCGGCGTACGCCTTGAGATCTTCAATGACCTGGCGGCCATATTCCTTGAACGCCTTCTCGTTAATTTTGAGACGGAGTTCCTTTTCGGCTTTTGGATGGCCGAGCGAAGCGATCAGATCGCTGATGGAATGCGAAGCCGCTTCGACCACAATCCGGCTGGCGAGATAGGCGCCGTCATCCAGATAGTAGTTTTCACGGAACGCCGCATGACCGCTGGTTTCAATGGCCAGTTCGGCATCGACGCCTTCGTCGTTCAGACGCTTGGCTTCGTTAATGACATTTTTGTAGCCGCGTTTGAAGCGGTGATGCTGGATATTATGCTTCTCCAGGAATTCGCCAAGCTCATCGGACGTAACCGAATCCGTTACTACGGTCATGCCCGGATGATGACGAGCCGCCAGAACGGATGCCAGAGCGACAATATCGTTACGTCCAATCGGGTTCCCATTGCCGTCTACAGCAGAAGAGCGGTCGACATCGGTATCGAAGATGATGCCCAGATCCGCATGATTGTCTTTTACCGCCTTTACGAGCGATGCCATGGCTTCCGGATTTTCCGGGTTTGGAATGTGGTTAGGGAAATGTCCGTCCGGATCGAGGAACTGGCTGCCTTCGGTATTCGCGCCAAGCGGCTTCAGAACCTGATCGACGAAGAAACCGCCGGCACCGTTTCCGGCATCTACAACCACGTGAAGTTCTTCAAGCGGAAGATCGGGGTTCACGGCTTCCTGATCGACTTTTTCCCGAATGATGTTGCGCAGATGCTCCGCGTAGACGCTCATCAGATCCGATTTGGTAATGGAACCGCCGGGTTTATGGTTGAACGCTTCCCGTTCGGCAATATCGATGACCTGAGCAATTTCATTGGAATCCAGGCCGCCGCCTTTATAGAAAAACTTCATGCCGTTGCGGTTAGCCGGCATGTGACTGGCGGTAAGCATAATGGCACCGTCCGCATCGAAATCATCAAAAATGGTCGACATGAACATCGCCGGCGTCGTGGAAAGACCAGTATCAAAAACGTCCACGCCATCATAAACGAGGCCGTCCATGACCGCATGCGCCAGAGCTGGACCCGAAAGACGGGAATCGCGGCCGACCGCGATCGTCATATCCGTTTTGCCGGTCCGTTTGCGCAGCCAGGCCGTAAACGCACGAGCCAGAGCGCGCACTTCCTTATCGGTCAGATTGACCGGCTCTTCCGGATTCAGATCCAGGGCAACTCCGCGAATATCGCTGCCGTTCTGGAGTTCTTTTAAATTCATCGTATTCTCTCCTTTGCGTATGTTTTCTCATCCAGATCCGCAAGCGTGATTTGCCCTTGCGCTCTGGCTTGGTATTCGTATTTCGTCTGAAAACAGATTCTTTCTGGCTTTACCAACCCGATCGAGAATCGTTTTCCATCGTTTTCATTATAGCCGTACCGACATCCTCTCTGCCGGACAGCGCATAAAGAAAACGGCTGTCTAAACCGTGCAGGTTTTCGACAGCCGTTCTGTTCCATCCGCAACGCAGGGTGAAAATGGAATTCAGTTTTTCATAAATTGGAAGAATGTTTAGTGTTCATGGCGGATCAGGCCGAACGCTTTCGAGCATTCCATCACAACGACTGGAACGAAGATCAGACCGATACCGATCAGATACAGTTCGCCCGTCAGATAAATCGTACTGAATGCGCTCATGACACCTGGAACAAAGAGAACCAGCGCCATCATGACAAGGGAGAACAGAGCCGCGTAGTTCAGATGCTTATTGGAGAACACGCCGATTTTGAACAGAGACTGCTCGGAACGCATGTTATACGCCTGAACGGTCTGCGAGCAGGCAAGAACCATGAACGCGAGCGTACGGCCGGCGTTTTCCACATGCATCGTATTTTCACCGATGTAAAACGCGATAATCGCGAGGGCGCCAAACATCAGACCCTGAAGGATGATCCGCAGACCGAAGCCGCGGGCGAAGATGCCTTCATTGCGCGGTTTTGGTTTTGCCAGCATAACCGAATCGGGGACAGCTTCCATGCCCAGCGCAATGGCGGGCAGAGAGTCGGTGACCATATTGATCCACAGCAGCTGCATCGAAAGGAAAATGCTCTGTTTTGAAATCAGCATGACCAGGAATACGCAGATGACTTCGCCGATGTTCGTGCCAAGCAGATAGCCGACGACGTTCTTGATGTTGTTGTAAATGCCGCGGCCTTCCTTGACCGCTGCGAGAATCGTCGCAAAGTTGTCGTCGGTCAGCGTCATGTCCGCTGCACCTTTGGCAACATCGGTACCGGTAATGCCCATCGCTACGCCGATATCGGCGGATTTCAGAGCCGGCGCGTCGTTGACGCCGTCGCCGGTCATGGCAACGACTTTACCCTGACGCTGCCAGCTCTTTACGATACGAATCTTGTTTTCAGGCGATACGCGCGCATAAACCGCGATGTCGTTGACGTTCTGGTCGAGTTCACGATCGCTCATGGCGTCGATCTGACGGCCGGTAACGGCTTTTTCACCCGGCTCAAGAATGCCGAGTTCCCTGGCAATCGCACTGGCGGTAACTACGTGGTCGCCGGTAATCATAACGGTACGGATGCCGGCTTTCCTGGCTTCCGCAACCGCATCCCTGGCTTCCGGTCTTGCCGGGTCAATCATGCCGACCATGCCCAGGAACGTCAGATCCTTCTCAATGTTTTCTGCGGAAAGATCGGAAGGCAGTTCATCGAATTCACGCTTGGCAATCGCAATGACACGCAGCGCGTTTTCCGACATTTTCTGGTTGATCTCTCTGGCTTTTTCCTTGTCGCCATGCGTGATCTTATCGAGCATTTCGTCAACCGCACCTTTAGTGATGGCAACGTATTTTCCATCCATCTTGTTGATGGACGTCATCATCTTTCGATCCGAGTCAAACGGAAGTTCCACAACACGCGGATATTCCTTGTTCAGATCTTCCTGTTTCATGCCGTTTTCGTCAGCGGCCATGACAATGGACGTTTCCGTCGGATCGCCGATCTGAATGGCTTTGCCGTTTTCCCAGCTGATTGTACCGTCGGAATCGAGCGTGCCGTATTTAAGCAGTTCACGAAGACCTTTGGAACTGTCGCTGGTCACTTTTTCCACGACGTTCGAACCGTCGACATAGCCTTCAACGACCGTCATGCGGTTCTGAGTCAGCGTACCGGTTTTATCGGAACAGATGACCGAAGTCGAGCCGAGGGTTTCGACCGCCGGCAGCTTGCGGATAATGGCGTTCTTCTTGACCATGCGCTGAACGCCAATGGAAAGAACAATGGTAACGATGGCGGGCAGACCTTCTGGAATAGCCGATACCGCCAGCGATACGGACGTCATGAACAGTTCCAGAGGCGGCTGACCGTCCATGAGGCCCACAACGAAGATAATCGCGCAGCAGACGATCGCCAGAATGCCGAGATACTTGCCCAGGGTGTTGAGCTTTTTCTGCAGCGGCGTCATCGTCTCGTTTTCATTATCGAGCAGGTTGGCAATGCGGCCCATTTCGGTATCCATACCGGTCGCGGTAACGAGCGCCGTGCCGGTACCGTAGGAAATCGAACAGCCGGAATACACCATCGTCTTTCGATCGCCCAGCGGAGCGCCTTCCTCGATGATCGCATCCGCTTCCTTCGTGGATGGAACACTCTCGCCGGTCAAGGCGGACTCTTCGGATTTTAATGCCGAAGACGTAATCAGACGCGCATCCGCCGGCACGTAATCGCCAGCTTCCAGACGAATCAGATCGCCGGGAACGAGTTCACTCGATTCCACGAGTGTTTCCTTGCCGTCACGGATGACTTTCGCCTGCGGGGCAGACATTTTACGCAGCGCATCCAGCGCTTTCTGCGCCTTGTCTTCCTGCATGACACCCATGATCGCGTTCACGACGACAATCAGAAGAATCAGAAACGGTTCAAACAGACCTTTGATTCCTTCATGATTCAGAAGCGATACGCTCAGCGAAATAACAGCAGCCGCAACAAGGATCAGGATCATCGGATCCTTGAACTGATCCATGAAGCGGGCGAACATGGTTTTCTGCTTTTTTTCTCGAAGCTTGTTGGGCCCGTATTTGGCAAGCCGGGCCTTGACTTCTTCACTGCTCAGACCATTCTGGATACTCGTCTTGAGTTCCTTTTCGGTCTGTGCAGGAGACTGATCATAAAATTTCATAAAGTCTCCTTCTGTCTTTAGACAAATCGAGTATAACAAGAGCATTTTTTGAAAACGCCCGCAGTGCCTGAGGCATTGTAAGCGTCAAATAAAAGACGGGTATTTTCTCGACCGCCTCCTTGGGATAATTCCTTTATTCAAGGAGGCTTTTTCATGGAATCAATCATCCCTGCAATCGATCTCGGTATCGATTTCTCCAAAGT
>NZ_JAHDSX010000034.1:0-25598 GCF_020969955.1 Allobaculum fili
ACTTTGGAGAAATCGATACCGAGATCGATTGCAGGGATGATTGATTCCATGAAAAAGCCTCCTTGAATAAAGGAATTATCCCAAGGAGGCGGTCGAGAAAATACCCGTCTTTTATTTGACGCTTACACTCTTCCCCTTTTTTTGCGAACGCTTTGAGACAGAAAACCGCGTCCCGCAAAGCTCATGGCTTTAAAGGACGCGGTTCGTGTTTAGATTCCGTTTCTCTCAAAGATCGGAGAAAGGACAAAGCATTTCTTTACTTCAGAGAGTCAAGCTTGCCTGCAGAAGGGGTAAGACGCAGATCGAGCATCGCCTGGTTGAGCGCATCGGCTTTCTGATCAATATCTGCCTGATGAGAGGCTTTGTTATCGATGGCTTTTGCGGCATCCAGAGCGGATGTGAATGCAGAAGCGGATTTAAACTCGCTGGCATTCAGTTTGCCCGCCTCATCGATTGCGGTATGGAGGAGACTGTAATCCAGATTTGTTTCCACAACATCTTCTTCACCAGTCAGACGCATTTCGAGACCGCACGCAAATACGTAGGACTGATCCGACATACTTTCTACCGCATACAGACGAACTTTCGTCGTTTTCACCGGTGCAAAGGAAGCGTTCTTCCAGCCGTCGGTTGCTGCCCAGCTGCCAGTAGTTACGGTTTTCCATTCGCCGTTTTCATCGAGAACATCAATGCGATATTTGGTAATTCTTCCATTATCGCCGCCGGTCATTCTTGGCAGATAGCGCAGACCGTCGACCATGTAGTCGCCGTCGATCGCGAACTCTGCCCAGAGGTCGTCACGGTTGGTTCCCTTGTAACTGGAATGCCAGTCTGTGGACGTATTGTTATCGAGCAGACGTTCTGGTCCATGGTTAGGTTCGGTTGAGCCGGCTGCTGCGGTCAGCTTTTCAACCGGAATATCTCTGGAATCGTCTTCTGGATCCATAACTCCAAACAGGATGGTGTATTTCGAAATCTTGCTTCCGTCTTCGGCTTCAACGAGGATCACCTGTTTCTTGTTTTCAGCCGGAAGCATTGTAACGGCACCGTTGCCTTTGGACACCGCTTCAACGGCAGCGGTCTGTTTGGACGTCGGGATTTCCTTAGAAGCGAGGAGATCTGCCGAAACCGCGGTTCCGTCAATCGTCAGGGTGTCCAGTTCTGCCGCCTGGTTTACAACGAGCGTGCTGGTAAAGCCGAACTGTTCCACTTCCGTAATGGCCGTGCACGGGTTGTTTCCGTTCGGCTTCTTCGTTGCGGTGTTGGTTACGGTCATGCGCAGATACGTGTAGCGCGTCGGCGCAAAGTCATAGGTATAGCACTTAACATTATTTACTTCATCGCCGATCGTTTCTTTCACCGTCAGCTCAGTCCAGTCGGTACCATTCTCACTGATTTCAAAGGCTGTTGTATTGGCATCCGGGTAGGAAGCAGACCAGCTGTCCTGAGAGAAGTGAACTTTGATCTGTCCAACCGCCTGCTGCGTATCGTATCGGAACGTGATCTGGGCCGTGTTATTTTCCGGTGTGGTGTAGCAGTAGTCATAGTTGGACCAGATGGATGTGTTCGGTCCGCCGCTCACATCCTGCTTCACGGTGCTTCCGTCAATAATGGCTTCCAGCGTATCGCTCTGCTTGTCCTCTGGAATGTTCTGGCTCAGATGAGCTGCTCCAGAAATACTGTCGCCAAGCGTCACGGTTGCATTCGCAACACGGACAAACGCTTTGACAGGAACAGACTGACCAAATACACTGGCCGTTCCGGGAATAACCAAATTGCCTGCTTCTGCAAAGGCGGAATCGTCTGGCATCTGCCAGTCTACCGCAAAGCTTGCATCCAGAATTTCGCCATCGTTCAGAACCGCGCGGCGGCTTTCCGGAAGTACTGGAACCGTTCCTTTGGAAACGGCTGTCGATACGTTCAGAAGAGCAGCCACCTGATCGATGACATAGACGCTTACCGAAACTGTATGGCCTTCTGCCGTTCCGCTTACAGTAAAGTTGCCGGATTCAGCTACCTGGTCGTCCGTAATCGTATCCCAGGTCACGGCCACATTCTCAGAGGTGCCGTCTGCATAATTCGCTTTAACGGCAGATGGAAGAACGGGTTTTTCCCCTTTCTTCACATAGTAGTTGCGGGAGTATTCAAAACTGCTCAGCGCTTCGCCGCCTCCACCTTCAACTTCGCTCGCATTGAGCATGATCGTCTTGGATTCAAGACCGTCAGCGGATGCGGTCACTTTAATGTCTCCGGCTTTTCCGTTGGAACGGATGATGGCGACAAGCTGACCCGCCTGCGCTTTTCGGTTGTCGTCGCGATAGCTCTGCTGATCCGGCTGAACACCGTTATCGAGAGCAGCCAGTTCACCGGCGCCTTCTACGCGAACCGTGACTTTATTTTTTGCGGAAGGAACAATCCGTCCTTCAGAATCGGTAATATCAATCGTTACATAGGACAGATCGACACCGTCGCCTGCAATATTCGGACGATCGGCTGTCATATCGATTGCCGATGCCGCGCCGGTTGTTTCTACAGAACTGCGGCCAACCGTTTCCGTTGTGATTGGATTTCCGGACTTGTCGTAGGCAACAGCTTCAATCTTGCCGTTCGCATACGGAACCTTCCAGGTGCGATACAGATTGCGGTGGGTTGTGCTCTCCTTATCGCTTCCCTCATACATCTGGTAGGTGTAACCAGCGGCTGTCGTATGCTCCGTCATGGTTTTCTTGCCCAGAGACTGACGTGTCGTGCTTCCAGCCGCTGTAAAGAACAGTTCGACTGTCGGTGCATCGGAATATACAACGACCGGAACATCTCCGTTTCCGTTATTGACAACTACATCTTTATTCCATGCGGGGAGAACATGAAGTGTTGTTTCGTGGTCATTCCAGAGACTCTGATACAGGTAGTAGTTGTCTTTGGGCAGACCCGCGGTATCCACAATGCCGAAGTAGGAGTTTTTCGGCGAACGGTTACCGTCGGTAAATCCAGTACCTACTCCATTTTTTGGCGTCGGTTCGCCGAGATAGTCGAAGCCGGTCCAGACAAATTCGCCGCCGTTGTAGTCGTTGGTGATAACGGTATACCAGGAGTCGCTCGCTGTATGGCCCCATCCGACCGCGGAATAATCATAGCTGGTCAGAAGATTGTCCGCGTTGAGCGCACCGCTAGAGAGTACGTTGTATACGCCGCGGGAATTGATATGGGACGCCGTTTCGCCTCCGTACACTTTCCAGGTTGGATTCTGGCTTCGTTTGGAGTTGTACTGCGATGTGACGGTGTAGTTAAAGCCGATCAGACCGCCTCTGTTTGCGATCGCGTTGGCTACCGCGTCTTCCTGCGTTCCGCTTTTCAGACGGTTTCCGCCAAACGTAAGGAACTGTCCGGTATCGTTGGCTTCGACCACATCCATAATCGCATTGGCCAGTCGGGCACTCTGCGCGCTCCAGTCGTAGGACCCTTCAAAAATTTCATTGCCGAGCGAATACATGAGGACAGACGCTTCGTTTCGGCTTTCCTGTACGGCAGCCCGGGTATCAAACTCGAACCACTTGTCATCCTCTTCTTTATTCAGAATTTCGTTGTCGGCGTCGACCGTCTGTTCAAAGAAGCGCGCATAGTCGTTGTAGTTGCCGTTCTTGGCACCGATCCAGCCGTCAAAAAGTTCATTGATGACCATGATGCCTTCGCGGCTGCACACTTCAAGCAGGTAAGGATCAGCCGGGTTATGCGTCACGCGGATGGCGTTGGCTCCCATTTCCTTCAGGATCTGCACCTGACGCTCGATGGCGCGCTTTTCAGCGGCGGAACCTAAAGAACCCTGATCGTGGTGCATGCAGACGCCTTTAAACTTCATTTTTTCGCCGTTCAGCGAGAAGCCAGTGTCTTTGTCGTAAGAGTAGTAGCGGTAGCCGAAGGTCGTCTCGGTTGTATCAACAGTCTTGCCGCTTTCAACAACTTCGGTTTTCAGCGTATAGAGCGCTGCATGTTCGTCTTTGGCGAGATTGGTTTTCCAGAGTGTCGGGTTGTTAACCATGACATCCAGCGCAACATTCTGCTTTTCGCCGGCCGTCAGTGTTACATCTTTCGATGCTGTACCAACCGCATTGCCGCTTCCGTCAAGTACGGTCTGTTTTACGGTAATCGTTTTGGAAGCGCTGGAATCGTTGACGATATCTGCAGCCGCATGCGTTGTTACATTGCCGCCTTTTTCGGTCTCCAGGTTTGGGGTCGTTACCGCAATGCCGTCATAGCCGACATGAACGTCATCCGTAATCGTCAGCGTAACGTCACGGTAAATACCGCTTCCGGAATACCAGCGGGAAGACGGAGTCTGATGGTTTACACGTACAGCCAGTACGTTTTCGCCATCTTTATTGAGGTAATCGGTCAGATCAAAGGCAAAACCGGTGTAGCCATAGGGGTGGCCGCCGAGTTTGTGTCCGTTGATGTACACTTCGCAGTCCATGTAAACGCCGTTGAATTCGACAACCATGCGTTTATTAAAGTCTGGGGCAACGGTGAATACCTTGCGGTACCAGCCCACGCCGCCGAGCTTATAGCCGCTCTCGGCTTCACCGGCCGGAGTATAGTCCTGGTCGATGGAATAGTCATGCGGAAGGTTTACGCTGTCCCATTTGGAGTCGTCAAAGCTGCTGTTCTGGGCATTCGCCGGGTCGGATAAGGTGAACTTCCAGTTTGCATTCAGGTTCACGGTTCGCTTATCGGAATCGATCACGCTTACAGGAACAACTTCAGGTTCGGACACCATCTGATTGGAATCCGAGTTTGCTTCTTCAGCAGACACAGGCAGAACCATCTGCATCGAGACGGAACTCATCGCCATCATTCCGCCAAGCAGACTTCCGCCAATGCGTCGAAGCCATTTCGTATTTTTCATCTTTTTTCCTCTTTTTTGTCCCAATCCGTACAAATCTTGATCGGGCACTTCAACGTTTTTATTATAAAAGAATCTTAATCGCAAATGAAAGCCCTTTTAAAGCTCCCTATGTTCATTTGGACGGTGACAGCCAGACTGTTTCGTACTCAGGATCGGTGCCGGATCCAGAAGATCTTGGTCCGGATAACGCGCTGCCGGCGCTTCCTTTTTCCTTTTATTCCCCTCGGGGAAAGCCTCTGGAAAGCCTGTATTTTTCAAAAAGGGCGGACGTCATTTTATTTTTGAATTTGTGTCTTTAGAGTTGTCAACGGGTGAAGGTTTGCTATAATAGACCATGCGTTAACGAAGTGCGCCATTAGCTCAATTGGATAGAGCGTCTGACTACGGATCAGAAGGTTGTGGGTTCGACTCCTGCATGGCGCGCCATTTTTATCGGGACGTAGCACAGCTTGGTAGTGCACTTGCATGGGGTGCAAGGGGTCGCAGGTTCAAATCCTGTCGTCCCGACCATTTTCATCTTTATATTTTGGCTAGGTAGCTTAGTTGGCTAGAGCATCCGGTTCATACCCGGAAGGTCGTGAGTTCGAGTCTCACCCTAGCCACCATTTTCATTTTTATGGAGAAGTACCCAAGTGGTTGAAGGGTCCGGTCTTGAAAACCGGTAGGTCGCGCAAGCGGCGCCAGGGTTCGAATCCCTGCTTCTCCGCCATACATATCGCGGGATAGAGCAGTCTGGTAGCTCGTCGGGCTCATAACCCGGAGGTCGTTGGTTCAAATCCTTCTCCCGCAACCAGAACAGTTCCTGACCTGAGAATACTCAGGTCAGTTTTTTTTATGCACTTTTGCCATCCCTGCTCTGCCTTTCGGTCTGGCCTTCTTTTTTGCCGCTTTCGAATGTCGCGCCGCTCTGTTTCCTTTGACAGGCTGGCGAACCTTTCCGGTGCGCATGCCGACCTTCCTGTTTTCTGGTGCCTGACTGGATTGCAATTTGGACAAAGCGAGAGTCGTTCTGGACTTTCTGGTTATTTTGATCAATCTGTTCAGATTTGGGGCAAAAGGGGTGCTCATGGATACGCTGTTCTTCGGCACTTCATATGTGATTCCTTCATTTTTTGTTAACATGTATCTGATCCGGATACCGTTTTTTGACGGTTCCGCAGCCAGCAGCATAAACAGAGAAAGGGTTCAGGTGAGTGTATGGATCTCAAAGCGTGTCAGTATTTTTTATCCATTATTGAAGCCGGCAGCATGAACAAAGCGGCCAAAGTCCTGAATCTGACCCAGCCGACATTAAGCCGCCAGATCCAGAAGCTGGAAGAAGATCTTGGCGCCCCGCTTTTTGAGCGGCAGGCGAAGTCTCTGCATCTGACCCGGGAAGGTCTGATGTTCGCGCGCCGCGCCCAGGAAATGCTGGATCTGGAAAAACGGACGATGAAAGAACTTCAGTCTTTTGATGACCCGATCGCGGGCGAACTGATCATCGGCTGCGGCGAATTTGCGGCAACCGATGAACTCATTCAGATCGCCGCGCGCTTCCAGAAACTGTATCCCGGCGTACGTCTTCAGTTTGTGACCGGCAACGGAACGACGATCCGCGAAATGATCGACCACGGTCTGGCCGATCTTGGACTCTTCATGCTTCCTACATGTCTGGACGGGTACAAAACGCTCTGCTGGAAACAGCGGGAAAGCTGGGGTGCAATTCTGAAAAGCGATGATCCGCTCTGCGAAAAGGAAGTCATCACGCCGGAAGATCTTGCCGGCCAGCCCCTGATTCTGCCGTATCGCCAGGAAATCCGAACCCAGATTCTTTCCTGGCTTCACAAAACCGAACGCTGCATCCGCTATGCGGGCAGTTCCTCGCTGTCTTCCACATGCGCTCTCATGGTCCGCAACGGCATTGGCATTGGTTTAAGCATTGCCAATGTGCCCGCCTACGATCATCCGGACCTGAAAGTTCTTCCGCTTTCGCCGGCGATGTCTTCCTGTCTGACCATTGCCTGGAAGGAACGCTTTCCGCAGCCGCCTTTAATGGATAAGTTTCTGACATATCTTACCAGCGAAGGCGTAACGTGTTCGTGTCCTTCACAGACCGAATGCAGCGAAGATTCGTCCCGCTGAGTGAAGACTTCATCTTCCTTTGCTCTGTCAAATGGATCTGTTTCTGTTCTTTTTCTGCATCGTTCATAAAAGCCGCCATCGATCCAAATGGCGGCTTTTCTATTGGCCTTTTAAACTGCAGATTATCTATAACGCTAATGCAATATTCGAATATAAAGATAGGTATTCATCTATATTGACATAAGGTGAGGGCAGGATAATACTGAAGTCAGAAAGAACAGAAGTACATCGAATGCGGACATGGGACAGAATGTCCAATCCGATCTGTTCTCTGGAGGTATGCAATGAACATTCAAATTGTTTATTTCTCTGCCAGCGGCATTACCGCCAAAGCGGCCAGACGGCTAGGCGATCTGACGAATTCGCCGGTTTTTGAAATCGAACCGGCCGTTCCGTACACCGCCAGCGATCTCGACTGGACGAATAAAACGAGCCGTTCCACGCTCGAGATGAAAAAACCGATGGCACCCGTAGACGTCAAGACGCTTCCAGACCATCTGGATTGCGATACGCTGCTGATCGGATTCCCCGTATGGTGGTATCAGGCTCCTTCCATCATCAACACCTTCCTGAGCAAGGTGGATACAGCGGGAATGAAAGTGGCTCCCTTTATTACATCCGGCGGATCCGGCATGGAAGGCGTAGAAAGCCAGCTGGAGCGCAACTTCCCGAAAATTGACTGGAAACAGGGCCTGCGCATCACGCCGCAGACGACAGACGCCCAGCTGAATGCGTGGATCGAAAGCCTGAACTAGCAAAGAGGCGCTCTCTGTATGCGTAAACGCATCGATTCGAAATCCAATTTTCGATTCCATGCCTGAGTCTCGATTTTGATCGACCCTGTTTTGTGAACTTGTATTTGTGAACTTGTTTTTGCGATTAATGAATCCGTTCAGGAAAGGACTTTATCATGGCTAAAATTGTACAGACTGCGGGCCGCAATGCCCTTGGCGAATTTGCACCGGACTTTGCCCGCTATAACGATGACATTCTCTTTGGAGAGGTCTGGAACGACCCGCCCCTTCCTCCCAAAACACGCAGCATGATCGTCATCTCCATCTTCATGGGACGCGGTCTCTGCGACGCTTCTCTGGATCACCATCTCGGCTTCGCGAAAGAAAACGGCGTAACAAAAGAAGAAATTTCCGCGCTGATTACCCAGGGCGGCTTCTATGCCGGCTGGCCGGTAGCCTGGGCCGTATTCAACCACGCCAAAGCGATCTGGAACGACGAACCCGAAGCCAGGGATTCCAGCAAAGATGCCGCACTGGCGGCTTACGCGAAGACCATCTTCTTCCCGGTTGGAAAGCCAAACGATGCCTATGCGCAGTATTTTGACGGCCGCAGCTGGCTGGCTCCCGTTTCCGGCGGACCGCTTCCGATTTCCAACGTTACCTTTGAACCGGGATGCAAAAACCACTGGCATGTTCACCACGCGAAAACCGGCGGCGGTCAGGTTCTGATCTGCGTCGGCGGAAGAGGCTGGTATCAGGAATGGGGCAAAGATCCCGTAGAAATGACACCGGGAACCATCATCGAAATCCCCGCCAGCGTTAAGCACTGGCATGGTGCTGCCAACGATTCCTGGTTCTCTCACCTTGCCTTTGAAATTCCAGGAACAGACTGCTCAACCGAATGGCTCGAGCCGGTTGCCGACTAGGATTTCCTGACTTCATCAAGAATCTCCTGTCTTACAAATCCCCCTTATATAAAATGAAACGCCCAGAGTTCCGGCTTTCCTTTCTGCAGAAGGAGAAGCGGACGCTCTGGGCGTTTTATTTCGTTCCTGTTTCTGTTTTTGCTTTGCATATCGCCAGCTTGCGTGCTGGACTTCCAAACTGCGCTGGCCGGGCAGTTACTGGCTATCTGGACTCGGCGTGCGGATTGTTTTGCAGACGAAGCAGAATGTCCACTGCTTCGGCAATGCCGCTTACGATATGCGTTGCCGCTTCCTGAACTTCCTTTGGACTGTCTGGAAACGTAAAGGATACATCCGCTTCTTCCAGCATGCTCAGATCGTTGAAGGAATCGCCGATGGCCGCTGTAAAATCCCCGGGTTTTCCGATCTGTGCAGCGAGTGCTTTTAAGGCCGTTCCTTTCGTTACGCCCACGGGATTGAAATCCGCAAATCGCGAGTTCGCCACCGCGATGACATCGTCTCGCTTCTGGGTTTCTTTTAAGAGCTGAGCGCCTTCTGGAGTTATATGGGAAAAAGAAATGGCCAGAATGCGTGAGGGATCAAATTCGGAAGCCGAACGGACAATGCGCGTTGGAAAATCTGGATAATTTTTCTTCGGCGTACGAATCAGTTCATTTTCTCCATGGAAAATGAAGCCGACATCCGGCATGTCTTCGACCGCTTCCCGCACAAAAGCGGGATCCAGAAAACGCTGGTACAAAATCCGACTGGAGCGATCGCACACCTGAGCTCCATTGGAAAAAATCCAGAAATCAAAATCCACTTTATGCTCGCTCATATCTTCGAGCAGCCCTCTCATCGTCCGGGCACGGCCGGTTACCAGTCCAAACTGGTTTCCCGCTGCCTGAAAGCGGCGAATGGCTTTCGCGTCTTCTTCTCGAACGCCGCCCTGATGATGAAAATACAGCGTGTCATCAAAATCAGTTCCGAAAATAATCATTGCTCTTCTCTCTTTCCTCTCAATTCGAGTTTTTTCTCCCTGGATTAGCGTCTTTGATTGTTTCTTCGTGTCTACTTTCCGCTGCTTCCCAGGCGCCCAGCCTGGCGCAAAGACGGAATGGCCTGCAGTTCTTGAAGAGAAATCTCCTGCGTTTCCAGCTCTGGAATGACGAGGAGGACACCCTGCGCGCACGCCTTTTCGTACGGATACAGGATAAAGCCGGCTTTTTCGTCTTCGCTCATCGCCGACAGAGCCGCTTTTTTGATAATGAGCAGCGGGCGATCGTTCACATTGGTGATCGGTACCATATATTCCCCGCGATAGCCGGAATCGATGACACCGGCGCGAACGGACATGCCTTTCACTCCGGTACTTCCCCGTTCCTTGAGGAATAAAACATAATTGTCATCAAAAGCCGAAGCCACTCCAAGCGGAATCAGAACCGTGTGGAGCGGATCAATGCGCATAAAGTCTTCTTCAAAACACGGATACAAATCGTATCCGGCATCTTCCTGCCGCTTTGACGGGATCTGGGCATCTTCTCTGACTTTGGCCCAGTACAGTTTTTCCATAGTGAATCTCCTTATCGTAAATTGGAATCAAAAATCCTGAACTCTTCGCTGTCGATTTCCGTTCTGTTTCATTGTATAGGACACGCTTGGTCTGCGCGGTTCTGACCATTTGTTTCCCCATAAAAAAATCCGGCGCTTTGCCGGATTTTATCGTCAGATCTTTGATCGGATCCCGTCTGAACTTTTGTTTTTGACGGATTCCAGTCTTTGTTTATAGCCTGTCTAGCGAAGACCAAGCGCTCTGGCATAGGCCGCCATCAGCTTTTCGGTCGAATCGTACCAGAGATCGGCAGGCGAGGGCGACGGCACTTCGTAAGCCATGGCAGCAGCCTGTGCATCGGCTTCCTGCAAAAGCCGGTACGTATCGTGGCTGATGCAGACGATCCGACTGATTTTCGGATACTGTTTCAAAAAGGCATGGACATCATTGAGAACAATATCCTGCATCGTATCTTCCCGGCTTTCGTGGCGCAGGCACGACTGAATGACCGACCACAGCGCGATGTGATTTTTCGCAAGCAGATCGAGGCGCTCCTGCCTGGTTTTGGCTGGCATGTGATAAAGCGTGGACATCAGCGGCCAGAAGCGATTGCTGGTGTCCGCAAAATAAAACTGTTCCCGCTCGGAATCGACGCTTGGCATCGACATGAGAATGAGCGTGGTGCTTGTATCCGATACGACAGGCGCCAGGGCGTGAAATTCCTGGAGTTCCAGCTCATCGTACACGATGGACACTCCCCTTTCCCGGCCCGCATTCTGTCGGTTCCTTTTTCGGACAGGTGTCCTGTGATCCTGTCCAGAGGAAAGACAGCCCGGCCGTTATATTTAAAAAGTCAGAAACGGGGCATGGACATTGTCCATGCCCCGTAAGGGTCTTTTATTCGGTTTTGGATTGGCTTGCGCTTATTCAATAGCAGCCAGTGCTTTTTCTACGATAGCAATCTTGGCTTCTTCTGCTTTTGCGGCAGCAGCGTCGCCTTCGTCAGCATGACGTTTAGCCCAGCCTTTGAGGGATCCCATTCTGTCATCCAGACGATCTTTGGCAGTCTGTGCGTATTTGCCAGTTTCGTCGAAATGATCAACGAGGTCTTTTACGATTTCGTCACCATATGCAGTTCCGCCTACAGCGGCATTCAGTTTTGCTTCGAATTCGGATTTAGTCATGATTTTTATCTCCTGGATCAAACGATCTTTTTTATCGGTATAGGCCGGTACTCTTACTTCAGAGCGGCGAGAGCTTTTTCTACGATAGCGATCTTGTCGGCTTCGGCTGTAGCTTTAGCTTCTGCACCTGCATCTTTATGGATGCGCTCATACGCTTTCAGAACACCGAGTTTTTCGTCGAGACGGTCTTTCATGTTCTGTCCGTATTTCTTGTCAGCATCGTCATAGGTAGCTGCGGCTTCTTCCACAAGGGAATCACCATAAGCGGTGCCGCCGACTGCGGCTTTCAGTGTGCTGACGAGTTCTTCTTTGGTCATGATTGTATTCTCCCAATGAGCACAAACGAGCTCATTATCATGCCGGTTTTGCCGGTCGTCCTTCCATCCATGGGATGAAAGCGTTCAGGATCTGCCAGAACGGCATTTTCTGAACAAGGTATTCTTCAGGATGAACCTGTTGATGGTCTGTTATTTCAGAGCAGCGAGCGCTTTTTCAACGATCGCAATCTTGTCGGCTTCGGCAGTGGCTTTCGCGTCTGCGCCGGCGTCTTTATGAATGCGTTCGTAGGCTTTCAGGATGCCAAGGCGTTCGTCCAGGCGATCTTTCATATCCTGTCCGTACTTTTTATCCTTATCGTCATACGTTACAGCTGCTTCGTCCACGAGCATGTCGCCGTAAGGCGTGCCTCCGACGGCTGCTTTCAAAGCATCAACTAACTGTTCTTTGGTCATGGTCAACAACCTCCTTGAATGCAACCATGCCGCTCCATGAATTCTTCTGAGAGGAACTTATCCCTCATAGATTCCAATCAGATCATATTGAGTGGCATCGGTAATGCGAACCGGAACGTACGTTCCGCATTCGACTGGAGAAGAGGCAGTGAAGATTACCTGACCATCCACTTCATCCGGGGCGTCCGCCATGGAACGTCCGCGATAGCGGCCGGTCAGCGCTTCCTGTTCTTCCACCAGAACTTCCATCACTTTCCCGATTTTGTTTCTGTTGCTTTCCTGACTGATTTCTTTCTGAACAGCCATCAGGCGGTTCAGACGGTCCGCGGCGATCGATTCATCAATCTGATCGTCCATTTTATCGGCCGGGGTATCTTCTTCCCTCGAATAGGTGAAGGCGCCCAGTCTGTCCCAGCGAACCTCCCTGATAAAGTCCAGCAGTTCATTGAATTCTTCTTCCGTTTCAGAAGGGAATCCGACAATCACAGTAGTTCGAAGCACTGCCTCCGGAAACATTGCTCGAATTTTGCGGGTGAGAGCGAGTACGTCCTCTTTCGTTCCCCGGCGATTCATTTTCTTCAGTAGACGGTTGTTCGCATGCTGCATGGGGATATCGAAATACGGAACGACTTTTTTGCTGGCGCGCATGGCTTCGAGCAGGTCATCTTCGATTTCATCCGGATACATGTAAAGAATGCGAATCCAGTGAATGCCTTCGATGTCGTTGAGCTCACGAAGGAGATCGGCGAGCATCAGCTGACCGTAGTTGTCGAGGCCATATTTGGTCGTATCCTGAGCAATCAGGGTGAGCTCAGTGACACCGCTGGAAGCAAGGTATTCCGCTTCTTCCCTTACTTCATGTATAAGCTTACTGTGTTGATTTCCTCTTATCAAAGGAATTGCACAAAAAGCGCACCGGTTAGAGCAACCGTCGCTTACCTTTACATACGCGCTCCACGGGTTGCCGGAAATTGTCCGATACTGCTTTAGGTAAGGAACTTCGCTTTCCTGATTCAAAATATCTTTCAGAATGGCAGGCAGCTTGGCATAGTCCTTGAGCGGTACAACGGCGGCCACTTCCGGGATCTGTTCGCGCAGTTCCTTTTCATAGCGCTGAGCCAGGCAGCCGGTCACGATGACCTTGTCGGCATAGCGCGTCATTTCAAAAATGGTGCGGATGCTTTCTTCCTTGGCGGGGTTAATGAACCCGCACGTATTGACGATAATGGCTTCGGCATGGCGCGGATCCGAGACGAGAATATGGCCGGCTGCCTTCAGCATGCCCATCATTTCTTCGGAATCCACAAGGTTCTTGGAGCATCCAAGAGATACAAATCCAACTTTCATACGTTCTCCTTTTCTGTGTTCTGTATTCGGTGTCCGGGTTTTGCACAAACCCGTTTATTCAGGTTTTCGTTTGCGATCTTCTCCCGTTTGGGAGGAAGACTTCAGCCATCGGGTGCTTTTGCGCAGGATCTGGCCGACAGGAATCACTTTACCCTGTTTTTCCTTTAAAGTACGGTTTTTCGGCGCATGACCCTATTGGTTTGACTGCGCCGGTTTTGCGCAGTTTGAACTGGCTTGCAAAAATCAGACCGGCATATAGAAAACCCGGCATATAGAAAACAGGGAGATGGCTCCCTGTTTTCGTATCGTCTTTCGGTTTTTAATGCGAATCCTTCGGATTCTGGATTTTCCGGATTTTTGAATTCTAGAACGTCCAGACTTTTTCCTTGCTTCTTGGGCGGGAAGAACCCGTGTCCGAATCCCGGCGGGATCTGGAAGACGTTCTGGAGTCTTCTCCTTTTTTCCCGGTTTTTTCGGCTCTTTCGGCTCTTTCCGTTTTTGCAGCTTTTTCAGCCTGTTCCGGCTGCTGCTCTTGTCCCGACTGCGCTTTGGCCGCTTCGGAATCCGGCTTGTTCTGGGAACGGCCGGCCGTTTCCTTTTGCGTATTCAGGAAGTCCTGGGTGTACGGACGGTGCGTGCTGTCGTCATCCCAGCTTTTGCGGTAGAACATCCGATTATCGAGACGCGGATTGCGCTGGGAGAAGGTTCCCGGGCTCAGCACTTCCACCGCTTCATGAATCATGAACAGGCGGGCATCGAGATTGTCGATGGCACTGAGCGCTTCGGCTTCCGGAATCATCGGCAGAACCGGCGATCCATATTCGTGCTTGCCGTGGTGACTGAGCACCATGTGCTTGAGCAGCGCTGCTTCCTCGCTGTCTTCCAGACCGAGTTTCATGGCCGCGCGGTCAATATACTGCGCGCCCAGAGAAATGTGACCGACCAGATTGCCGGATGTGGAATATTCCGGAACGACCGGATCGGTATATTCTTCGACTTTGGCCGCATCGTGGAGCAGAACGCCCCCGAGCAGCAAGTCGTAGTTAAGCCATTCGTACAGATCGAGAAGGCTCTGCGCCAGATGCGCCATGGCCAGCGTATGCCAGGCCAGACCGCCCGGGCAGTGATGATGGTTGCGCACGGCTGCCGGGAACGTGAAGAAGTCTTCCCAGTTTTCATCGAGAACCATGCGAACGATATCGTGAATCGCCTGGCTGGAAATGCCGTCAATCAGACGGTTGATTTCTTCTTCCATCGACTGCCGCGGCAGAGGAGCGCTTGGGGTATAGTCGACCGGGTTGCCCTCGATCTGACGAATCGAGAACACGCGCAGCTGCCACGCGTTGCGGTAGCGCTTGAGTTCGCCGCTCACTTCGACGACCATGCCTTCTTTCCACTGACGGGCTTCTTCTTCGGTCAGATTCCAGTAGCGGGCGTCGAGCACGGCGCTGGAATCCTGAAGATCGAAGGAGAGGTAAGGCACGTTTTTATTGCTTCGCCCGATTTCACTGCGGGCGATCAGGCAGGGAAAGGTAATATTCCCTTCCGCAAGAAGTTCACTGATCATAAATTTTCACTCTCCAAAAGCTCATCAATATCGGCCCGTTCGAAGCCCTGCCGCAGGCAGTACATCCGGATGCGCTCTTTTTTCTGTTCGGGCGGTCGGGAAGCGTTCAGCCGCATGGCTTTCGCGAATGCCGCCTGCAGGGCGTTGGCGTCCGCGTCTTCGTCAAAGACCAGCTCTTCGGCCGCGTCCTTGGCGGCCTCAAACGAATAGCCGCGCGCCATCAGCTTCTGGGTTACCGTTCTTCGGGTTTCCCTGCTGGATTTGGTTTTGATTGTGCGGGCCAGGCGGCGGGCAGCCTGACCGGCGTTACTGTGTTCTTTTTCCTCGGAAAGACTGGCGCACGCTTCCCGGATAATTTCCCGGTCGATGCCGACTTTGTACAGACGGGATTCGACCTGCTTGCGGCTCAGACCGCAGGACTGGCAGTAATCCGCTTTTTCCATCGCGTAGCGGCGGTCGTCAATGAGACCGGCGGCGACCAGTTCATCGGCAGCCTGCTCGGCAATCGGAAGCGGCGCCTTGAGCTTGAGCATGCAGTAGTCGACGGCCTGCTTGCGCGTCATGTCGCGGCCAGCCAGACGATTTTTGGTTTTATACATGCACCAGTAAAATTTCTGCAGGTCCAGATAGCTGCTGACCAGATAGCCGTCGAGCTTGGTGCCGATGGCGATTTTCAGATCGTGGAAATCGTCCATGGGCATGAGCAGCTTGACAGGCTCATCGGAAGAATCGCGTTCGAGCGTCAGAAGGATATAGTCGCCGGAAAACTGAATGCGGCTGACTTCAAACGTGTGCGAGTAGTCTTCAATCGCCTGCCGGTACACGCCTTCCATGGCCGAAGCGAAGTTTTCCGCGGTCATCGGCCGGATTTTCTCCTGACATTTCTCACGGGCTTCCTCTTTTTTGGCGGGATCGAGCGCGATAAACTGTTCAATTTTTACATTCAGTTCTTCCGGGCTGTTGAAGTAAAAGCCGGTTTTACCTTCTTCCAGCAAATCGTCCAGCACTTCATCACGGCGTCCGAAAACCATGCGGCCGGCAGCCATGGCTTCCAGATACGTCATGCCCTGCGTCTCGGAGAGAGAGGCGGAAACAAACGCGTCAAACGCCTGATAGTATTTCCCAATGCTGTCGCGGGGAGCGGCACCCAGAAAATGAATGCGCTCGCTGCCCGGTCTTGCAGCAGCATACGCCTTGTAGTAGTCCGCGTCCGGTCCATCGCCGACAACCGCCAGATGAACGTGCGGATTGGAACACGATGAGATCGCATCAATAGGCATTTCCAGCGACTTTTCCTTGGCCAGACGGCCAACGAAGACGAGAATGACTGCTTCGGGATCCTCACTCACCCGAGCACGAATGGCACGGACTTCCTCGTCCTGCGGATCAATGTCGGTAAACCGGCTTAAATCCAGACCGGTCGGAATAACGTAAATCGGCGCGAGCACACCGTATTCAATAAGCGCTTCGCGCGTTTTTTCACTCGGCGCCACCACTGCCTGCACATTGTTGCAGACTTTGCGGCTGGCCGCCTTGATGGCGTCCTTGGAAAAGCGGTCGATCTTTTCGTTGCCGCGCGGATTGATGTAGTGGGTATAGTCGGTAAACATCGTATGGTACGTTTCGACCAGAGGGATGGACAGCGTCTTGGCCATGTGCTGTCCGTACAGGCCGACGCCAAAATTGGTCTGCAGATGAATCACATCCAGATTCATCTCTTCAATATAGGCGGCAGCACCCAGATTGATGGGAGAAGAGACCTTATAGCCGTAAAGACTTTTGAGCCGGAATCCCGGAAGACGCAGAATGCCGTCCTCATAGTCGATTTTGGTTCCGGCGTGGTTTGTGATCACAAAAACCGTATGGCCGGCCTTTTCGAGGGCGTTTTTCAGCGTCACCGTCGAACTGACCACACCGTTAATATCCGGTACATACGTATCACTGACCAGTGCGATTCTCATTTTCCTCATCCTTTCCTGAATTTCTATTTCTCAAGATTTCTATTTCTCAGAATTTCGGTTTCGAAAACCTTCTATTTCAAAAAGTTTCTGTTTCTCTAAACGTATCTATCGTCTTAATGTCTGATCGGCGAACACCCCGAAGAAAGGGGTCTGCGTCTTAGTGGGTGCGGGCCATTTTTCAAATTCCCGCTTTTCTCATGCATACGGTGTGTGCACGGGTGCCGCCGGGCAACTCCGCATGCACGCCTTTTGTATCGGTTTTTCTGGGATTTCTTCTTTTACAGTTTACCTGTACAAAAGTGTATTCAGCTAACGATTATACGCCTTGTCCACGGCAAAGCGCCCAGAAAAAAAGCCGCTTGTGATCCGAAATCGCAGGCGGCTTACACGCTGTTCAGATTCCAGGTTCGATCTTTGCGCAGGGCGCATCCGATGCCGAAAGCGCGGAGGGCAAAGATACGATGGACATGTTCCGAGTTTTGCCGGCATCCCCTTGCGGCGTTGCCGGCTCGCTGCCCGAAGAAGATTCCGTGTTCAAAGCAGGCGTTTCGGTCTTCGAATCGAGGTCTGGATCGGCTTTTTCCGAATCCGGACGGACATTCGATTCGGCTTTTGCCTCTCCATCGCCGCTCGATGAAAGATCCGCTGAAATTTCGCTGAGCTTTTCCTTTTCTTCTTTGGCGGTCATGCGGTTTTTGAAAATCATGAACACCAGCGCCCCGCCAATTACAGGGATGTAATAGGAAGCAAAGCGCCATATGAGAAGCACGGCACCGGTCAGCTTTCCAAGCATGCCGGAAAAAAGCATCGTAAAGAACACTTCTGTACCGCCGCTTGCGCCGGGCAGGGGAACAAAGCTGTTGGCCATCGTGACAAAGGAAGCCAGCGCCATGGTATCGATCAGCTGATCGATCGACAGCGGGATGCCCAGGGCAATCGCCACCAGATACGGCAGGGAGAAGTACATCGTCAGACGAACGAAGTTGACGAGAGCGGTTTTCAGAACAAGCGTCTTGTTTTTAGAGAGACTGCGGATCTGCTCGGTAAAGCCGGTCACCTGTTCCATCCAGATGCTGACCTGCTCTTCCGGATTTTTAATCAGATGCAGCTTCGAAAGCCAAATGGGAAGCTTGCCGGAAAGCCAGATATACATTTTTGGAAACAGCGCGAGGGTATACAGCGCTGCGATGACGACCAGATTGACCAGATAGCCCGCGGCAACGATCCACACCCACGCATTGAGATTGACGTAGTGCGTAAAGCGGAAGATGAACAGAAGCGTCACGTAAATCATCATGACGGTCTGATAAATAATGAAATCTGCCCAGAGCAGTCCCACGCTGTCGCTGTAGGAAAAGCCCTGCTTTTTCAGGACGTAAACCTGACCGAACTGGCCGCCGGTTGAAGACGGCGTAATTCCCGCAAAGAACGTTCCCGTAAACGCGACGACGGTTCCCTGCTTGAGCGAATAATTCTTTTGGTAATGTCTTGCCAGAACCATGTAGCCCGCGCCGATCACGACGTTGATGGCCAGGCCCCACCCCAGAACAAAAATCAGGGAGAAAATATTCATCTGCGCGATGGCGGCGACAATCTGACTGAAGTTGTCTTTCAGCGCAAAATACATCGCCACAACGGTTACCGCGACAATCAGAAGAATATTCCAGAAGACTTTTTTATTCGGGCGCATGTGCGGGCTCCTTTGGAGTCTCGAATTTTTCCTTCCACGCATCCACATAAAATTTTCGCCAGAGATCCAGCACGTGTTCGCGGGAATAGAATTCGGATAAGTGATCGCTCTTGTGCGACCAGAAGGTGTACAGCTCTTCGTTGTTTTTCAGAGCGGAGAGCAGTTCGCAAAACTCTTCGTTGGAATTGCCCCGCAGATAGTCGTCAAAGAGGATATCCCGGTACAGATCCAGATCCCGGGTAACCAGCGGCAGCGACAGATTGACTGCCTCCAGAATGGTCATCGGGAAAAGCTCGTTATAGCTGGGGATGAACAGAACATCCGCCATGTTGTAAATCCGGACCATTTCTTCCCGCTCGACAATGCCGGTAAAGGTCACGTTGGCTGGCGGATTGTCCATCATTTTCTTCAGTTCTTCGTAGCCTTCGGTCATTGGACCAAAGGAGAAGCCGCCGGCCCAGACAAACTGGGCATCAGGCATGGCTTTCGCCGTGGCGACGAAGTCCTGCACGCCTTTGCGCGTCTGCACCTGGCCGCAGCCGAGAATGACAAAATCATCCGGCTTCAGCCCGTAGCGCTGGCGCATTTCGAGACGGTCGGCCTCGGGCAGGCGATGGAATTTTTCCTTGGAAACATAGTTCGGAATGTAATAAATTTTCGATCGGTCAATTCCGTATTTTTCCAGTTCCTTAATAAAGGAAGGGTTGACCACGACGAGGCGGTCGGCGGAATTGTAAAAATTGATAATGTATTTTTCGGCCGTCGGATAAAGGAACTCTGGAATTTTCAGCGATTCCTCCAGGGTATCGGGGAGAAAATGGCAGTAAGCAATATTGGCGGACCTTTTGTTTTTCAGGCGGATCAGAAACGCGGGATCCAGCGTATGAAAATGCTGGATATCCGGATTCGATGTCCACTTGTTGATTTCCACGTCAAAAAGGTCGGAAGCTCCTTCCTGAATCAGGCGAACCTGCTCCTCATAGGCGCTTCCCACACCCTGACCGGCTACTGAGTCGGCACTCGAGAACATGGTGATCAGTAATTTGTCTTGCTTCATAGTCAGGTTTCCTCCGTTCGATTATAGCACAGGCCCTTTTCCCCTTTTTGGGCCGACCGAAGCGCTTCATGCGCCCGTCCTGGCTTTAAAAAAACGCGTCTGAAATCCCCCTCTTCGGATTTCAAATGCATTGTACCTGTAAAGCCGCCTGAAAAAGGACTTACCGTTCTGTAATAAGAGAAAGTTAAGAACCTTGCCTTCATGTCATCGGGTAATTTTAGCGAATATTTTTCTTTTGTGCGCTGAGTGTACCCCAGATTGTTCATACAGCCCAAAAAAATAAAGCCGGCTTGCTCCGGCTCTACTCAAGAAAGTTTTTAAAGAAAGGGAATATGATTGTGAAGCGAGCTGTTCTACTGCTCACCTGTATCTTAGCATTCTCGTTTCTCCCCGTACGTCTCATGCCCGGTTAAAACGTTTCATTCTCAATCTTTTTTAAATGATATATTTGAACGAATTTCATATTTTACAATCCGATTCAATTGATATGCCCGGGTCAATGGATTCTGCAGCGTACACCGTGGAGAGCGCGAGCTGCTCCCGCTTTCTTCTGAGAAACAGCCGGCTAAAAAGAAAAGCAGGACGGCTCCTGCTTTTTTTCGTTTTCCATTTGTGATTTTCAGCTGTCCCGACAACTATGGATCGGGTCAGGATGGATGACCTAGATGCCGATCGGGGTGAGTCCGCTGCGGCCTTCGGCGAGAAGAACCTGACTGAGTTCACCATCGGAAGCGATCTGATCTTTATAGCGCAGCGCCGCGCTCACGCAGGGGACGTTGGCGCCGGCGATAATGAACATGCGTTCGATCATGTGCCGCTTTTCGAGAATAAGCCACGCTTCCTGCATGGCCTTGGACATGGCAGCATCGCACAGAATCAGCAGCGAGTCCTTGTTGTGGACGGTGTTGCAGATGGAATCCATCGTCTGCCGTATGCGATCCACATTATCGCCTGGAATGGCGAACGTATCTTCATCCGCTTCCAGACCGGTAATGGCCAGCGTGCTGTCCAGCAGCGCCGGACCAAATGAGCCTTCCCCTAAAAGGATCAGTTTCCTCATTGCGCATCTCTCTTTCTGCGGGCTTCCAGACGGCGTTCCTTACGGGACTTGGGAGCGGATTTTTTCTCTTCTTTCCATTTCTCCCATTCTTCCATCGTCCAGGCAGCCATTTTCTTGCTGACGGCAAGCTCCTTGGCGTTTGTCAGATAAATCATGCTCGATTTGAACCAGCCCTTGGCCGGTTTTATGGCGCGAATGTTCTTGAAACGGATCAGATCCGCTTCATACAAAATGGCATCCGGCGTAAGGACAATCGTACCGTCGCAGAGCGCTTCGCCAAACATGGCTGCCGCAAAGACCGCCAGACCAAAATAGACGATCGCCTGCGAATAGCGGGTTTCTTCCACCGCTTCGCTTGCGGCCGGCATGACCAGAATCATGATGCCTAGACCGATACATGCCGCGAACATCGCCGCATACATCCAGATGCGAACTGTCCCCACATGGACTTCCTTCGCATTCTGATGCGTCTTCAGTACGTGTTCTCTCATTTTTCTGGACTGAAAATAAAGCTTCCAGTTTGTGTAGCCCGTAAATCCGCCCATGCCGACGAGAAGAGCTGCGATAATCCAGAAGAAAATATCCATTTCGTTTCCACCTCAGTTTTCCGTTTTCAGGATTTTAAAACCCTGCTGTTTTTCTTTTTCTTAACGTTTTTATTTTATCCATCGAATCAGAGGATCTGACTTTTGGAATGTATATTCGATATCTTATCAGTGATCGGCTTACAATGCTTCGATTCATCCTGTTTCCTTTCGAAAAGAACGGGAAGTAAAAAGGCTGTTCGCCTGCGAAGGAGGAAATTTATGAAGGATCATTCGAGATCGTACGAAAAGACGATTGAATTCATCAATACGCACAACCCGTTTCTCAAGGAAAACGGACTGGCGATTACGGCGCTCAGTGACGGACACGCGTGCGCTGAACTGAACGCCACGGCTTCGCTGATCAACATTTACGGCATGGTCCATGGCGGTGTCCTGGCCACGCTGGCGGACATGGCTGCCGGCGTCTGCGCCACCGCGGATGGCGGGCAGGTTGTGACACTCAGTTCATCCATGAACTGCCTTTCGGCTGCTAAACCCGGCCGGCTTACGGCTGAGGCGAGCCGCATTCACGCCGGCAAGTCGACGGGGGTCTATACGGTAGAAATCTTTGATGAAACCGGCAAACGCATCGCTCAGGGCACGTTTACCATGTTTTTTCTTCACGACAAGTTTCAGGGATTCTCAGTTTTACAGGAAAACGAAAAGCGTTTCGGATCCGAGCCTGATCCAGAATCCAGTTCGGATCCAGAATAAAACCAAAAAATGCTGCTTTCAGCGGGCACCGTTGTCCTCGCGGGAAAGCAGCATTTTCAGTGTGCGTACGAGCAGCGTCAGGTCGAGCCACGTACTCCAGTTGTGGTAGTAGTACGAATCGAGTTCGAGACGCCGTTCAAAATCGACATTGGAACGGCCATGGGTCTGCCACATGCCGGTAATGCCAGGCTTGGTCTGAATGATGTCCTCGTAATGGCCATCCATATCTTTCTGTTCTCTTGGAAGGTACGGACGCGGTCCGATCAGTGACATGTCGCCTTTAAGAACGTTGATAAACTGCGGAAACTCATCAACATTTTTTCTGCGCAGACGATCCCAGGCCGGAATGATGCGCGGATCGTGTTCGAGCTTCTTGTTCTTTTCATATTCTTCCCGCAGTTTCGGATCCTTTTTCAGCATGTCTTCGAGAACTTCATCCGCGTTCATGACCATGGAACGGTATTTGTAAATTTTAAAGAGCTTGCCGTCCTTGCCGATCCGCTCCTGCGAAAAGAAAATCGGCCCTTCATTATGGTATTTGCGGTTGACGTGCCAGACGTAAATCGTCATGGGAAGCAAAAGCAGCACGCCGGGAATGGCAGCCAGAATGTCGACCATGCGCTTGAACGCCTTCTGCGCCCACGTCATTTTTCCGCTGGCGGTGGAAATCATCAGCTGCCCGTCAAAATCATCGATTGTCGTCGCAAAATTGATCTGCCCGTCCATGACGGGGATGTACTTGATTTTCTTGACGCATTTCTGAATGCGGTTCATCAGCTTTTTGAGCGCCGGGACCGGTACAAATTCATCGGCCACAATGACCGTTGAAATTTTCTTCTGGCGAATCTGGCTTTCGAGTTCGCTTAACGGGTAAATGCCGACCGACTTCTGGACGGCTTCGGGCAGCTCGATTTTTTCATCGGGCGAAAGACGGATAAAGCCACGCACGTCGAGCAGCGAAAAACGGTTGTGCTTGCAGACGTCGTAGACATTGGCCGCAATCTCGCCCGTGCCGACGATCAGAACGTTTTCCTTCACGAATTTCCAGAAGATCAGGTGGGCGTAGCGGTTGATAAGCAGCACGCCGATCAGACTCAGAACCAAATACAGAACAAGCCAGCCAAAACTTGCCCACGTCAGATCGCACAAGGAAAAGAGAAGCAGGTCAACCAGAAAAATTCCGATATACGCCTGCGCGATATAGCGGACTTCATCCCAGATAAGAAACGCCTTATGACGGTAGCGGCCGCAAATCCAGTTGATGATGATGTAGGCCAGAAGCATCTTGACTTTCATCGGGCTGGTAAAGGGCAGAAAGAACACGAGAAAAAGATTCCAGAGGACTTCTGCGATCAGTTTGATTTTGCCAAGTCGGGTCATCTTTTTCTTTCCTTTCTGTTCACGCAACTGCGTACATTCACACAGGCGTTTGCACGGGTATTTTCGCACGCCTTTCTGCTCGCATGCCCCCGGAAATCTGCGTTCCGGGCCGCAGGCCGGAGGGATTTACCTGTGTATTTTTTTAGTCTAGCCTGTCTATTTTCGCATGGCCAAATGTACAGACCATGCGGAATTGTCTATTATGTACTATCATAACGTCGGTTTTTTCGCCTCGTTTTTAGATGCCCGGGCATTTCTGCCCGTCTAAGTTTTCCTCAGGTATATGGAAAAAGCAGAAAAAACTTTATTTTTACGGCGTTTCAGAGAGCTCGAACCGATTCGAGCTTTCTTTCTATGCGTTTGTGTGCCATCGGCTCACGGTGCATTCTGCACCATGTGCATCTGAAATTCTGAAGAAAGGATCCTTCCATGTCGAAACGCGCTTCGAACCGGCCGTCCATCACGGTCAACTTCTTCATGAATTTCCTGCTCAACATTTCGTCCGTTCTGTTTCCGCTCATCACCTTCCCGTACGCCTCGCGCGTACTTGGTCCAGCCGGGACCGGCGCGGTCGCCATGGGAACCAGCTACGTTTCCTATTTCACTATGGCGGCTATGCTTGGCGTACCTGTCTACGGGGTGAGAGCGTGCGCGTCGGTACGGGATGATCCCGTCAGACTGTCCATGACTGTGCAGGAACTTCTCATTCTCAACCTGATCATGGGCGCCGTCGCCTACGGGGCTTTTTTCCTTTCGCTTATTCTCGTCCCGTCGCTTGCCAGCGAGCAGACGATGTACATCATCTGTTCCGCGGCGATTTTTCTGAACATCATCGGCATGAACTGGGTCTTCCAGGCGCTTGAACAGCTGACCTACATTTCGATGGCGGGCATGTTTTTCAAGGCGCTCGGTCTGGTCCTGCTGTTTCTGCTGGTGCATTCCGCCCATGATGTCAATCTGTACGCGGCGGTAACGGTCATCAGCTCCTTTGGCTCGGGCCTGATCAACTTCTGGTACCTTCGCAAACTGGTGCCTTTTAAAAAGCGGGGAAAATGGAACTTCCGTCAGCACTTCAGGCCGATGCTTCGTTTCTTTGCGATGGCCGTGGCTTCTTCCGTTTATACGAGTCTGGATGTCGTAATGCTCGGCTTCATGAAAGACAATACAGCCGTCGGCTACTACAACGCCTCGGTCAAGGTCAAAACCATTCTGGTGACGATGACCACTTCTCTTGGTACTGTACTGTTGCCGCGCCTTTCCTTTTATGCCCGGCATCATCAGATGAAAGGCTTCTGGAAACTCGTTTCGAAGGCCTTCTCCTTTGTCCTTCTCTTTTCCATTCCCTGCTGTCTCTTTTTCAGCAATATGGCCAAAGACGTCATCCTTCTGCTTTCGGGTGCGGAATTTCTTCCCGCCATTCCGGCGATGATCGTGCTCATGCCGACCATTTTGCTGATCGGACTGACCAATATTACCGGCATGCAGATTCTTGTCCCCCAGAACGAAGAAAAAACAGTCCTGTATTCCGTCATCGGCGGAGCGCTGGTCGATTTTCTTCTTAATCTGGCTCTGATCCCCTTGCTGGGCAGTACCGGTGCGGCGATTGGAACGCTGGCTGCCGAAACGGCGGTACTGATCATTCAGTTTGCGCGGCTTCGCCGCCCGCTCAGGCGCCTGTCCCGGCGTATCGAATGGGGGCCGCTTCTTTGGGGCATGCTCTTTGCCTCGCCGGTTCTGCTGATCAGCTCTTCCCTTCTGAACGCGGGTCCGTTCTGGCGTCTGGCTGTCTGCGCCATTCTGTTTTTTGGCGTCTATGGCGTCGTGCTTCTGCTTCGCAGAGAATCCATTCTGATGCAGCTGCTTCGAAAGCTCATCGCCCGCTGATCCAGACGGATGCTGCTTTACCCGCTCCCAGTTTTGTTCTTTATCGAGAATTCCCTGTCGCGTATCCCCTTGTATCCTTTTTTTGTATCCTTTTTTTCCAATGTCATTAAGTTAAGGAGGGATAAAAATCGTATACCCTGTTCATGAGCGTTGTCATTTCTTATATTTTGCGTCTCAGGCATGACGAAAAGGATGATTTTCTACCTGTTGAAAAAATCATCCTG
>NZ_JAHDSX010000035.1:0-24709 GCF_020969955.1 Allobaculum fili
CCGGATCCGAAGTATGAAGAAAACGATGAAGAATAAAAAATACGCCAAGCGGGATCTCGAAAGGGATCCCGTTTAGCGTATCTAATATTCAGTCTCGCGTATACCCGTCGATTGTTTGACACTTACAGTCTTCTTCGCTTGAACATACTCATAACCATCTGGAGCATGTGTCCGAGCATACGCTTCCAAGCGAATGATTACAGAATCTGAAACCCTTTCGACGGTTACAGGTACTTGTGAAGCTTGAAGTTGTTGCCCCTCTTCATCTACCGCAGACAAAGTAATTTTGGCGGTAGCCTTTTCATCTCGAGTCCAGGTAATCGTGAAGGAAGAAAAACTGTCCACTTTGAATTCTGCTTTATAAGTTTCGTTCGCATCCTGAATGGTCTGCTTGCTTTCACAGGCAACCTGTTCGACTTTGGTTCCGTCTTTTTCAGAGATGTGATGGACCTGCAGGGAATTCTCCGTTTTTTCGTCATCGACCAGCGTCTTGTTAAAGGACATCTGGACGTCAACGGTTCCATCTTCGGGTTCGATTTCCTTTTCGTCTTTCCAGAACGAGACATCAACGACAAGCAAACCGTCATAGTTCACCTGGCTGCTGTTCAGCGCATTTTCGGCTGCCCGGAATCCTTCATCCTGATCGGAGTAGAGCTTTACGCGCATCTCCGCATCTTCGGGAAGAATATCGGAAGTCGTTTTTGCTGTTACATGAATAAGATCGGCGGTCTTTTCAAACTGAACAGTCTTTGCGGGCGTCTCCTCTTCAGACGACCCGTCTTTTTCGTTTGCATCTTCAGCGGAATCGATTTCTTCCTTGCCGATTTCCCCATCTGCCTCACTGTAGGAGTCAGACGGTTTCGAATCGGTAACGGAAGTCGATTCATCTGAAGAGCTCGAAGAATCCGAGGATTCTTCTGCGTCCTGTACAGAATTATCCGCTGCAGCATCTGGAGATTCTGTACTTTGATCCGACGTAGGATCCGGATTTCCTTGCGCGGCCGATGCATCGGACTGCGGTTCGGAGATTTCGGTATTGCCGGCAGACGGCTCTGTATTTGAGACGGGCATGTTCTCCGTCTGCGCAAAAGAAGGATTGTCTCCTTCTCCTTCGGCAAACACCGGGATCAGAAATCCGAAACACATTGCAGCACTGAGCAGCGCCGCGCTGAGTTTTCGTAGAGTTTTCTTTCGTGTCACAATCGCCCTCCATACTTCATCTACTTCAAAGCGGCAAAAGAAGGGCCACATTCTTGAATCCGGATCGACGGCTTTGAAAACGGCGATCCAGGGTATGCTTTCTGCTTTTCCATTCGTCTGGCGGATATCGTCATATTCACTGAAAAAACAGAAACGCACGGCGGCAGGAAGCGTCTATGCCGACCCAGCACGTCTGCTGAATTTGCAATAGGGTTTCCTTTTCTTTTTCTTTGCGACAACCGCCCCCTCCAGAACAATTCCCGCAGGAGAATCACTTTCCCTCTATGAGAGTCACTCTATGAAAAGGGACATTTTTAACAAGATTTTTTTCTGAACTGTTTAAATGCGTGTTGCCTTTCGCCCGTCATGCGACCACTCGTATAAGCCTTATCCCATGCCTTGGGATGGATCGTATGAGAAGGTATCCCATCATTTCACATCTTGCGGCATGCAATTTGGCTTCAACGAATGTTCGGTTACCATACTATCGGTTACTTATGGCCTAGACAAGCTCCTTTTTACAAACGTCCGGCACTTTTCGGTATCGACTGCTATCCCATGATTAATTGTTTTTAAATGTATTTAGTGTTTTCTAACTATGTTTATTTTTTTATGATCGCTTGACAAATTCCTTAAATTAAATAAACTTAAATAATTACGTTTCAGAAAAAATGGACTGGAGTTTTCGCTGCTCCAGTCCCTTTTTTCCATCCTTGGCGATGCCGATCTGACTTTGAATTTCCTGCGGTGTCGTTTTCCCTTTTGAGTATCGTGTTTTCATCGATATGTCATTTTAAATATGTCGCGTTTTTTTCCTCTCGGCCATTTTCCGCCGTTTTTAATTGTTTTCTGACTATTTTTTTATCGCCGTTTTAATTTTCTACTGTTTTATTTATGTATACCCGTTTGTTTTATTTATGTATACCCGTTTTTTTGCAAGATCAAATCGATGCATGAAATTCATACCGGGCTTTCTCTGGACGTGTCGGTTCCGTCCAGCTTTGAAAGCTTCACCCGAGTAAAGTTAAATGACCAGACCTGAATGTAACAGCTTTCAAACCTAAAATTACGGCCTGCTTGTGTATTTTTTTATTTCCTATTTGATAATTCATTATGAGTTTTTCAATCGAAAATATTTCTTGTTTAAAATTCTGCAACTGACACTAAAAGTGTATGAAATTCGCCCATTTTTGTACTTTTTCGTTTTTTGAAGAAAAACAGGGCTTTTGTCGACATTCTTTCTGGAATGAACAGCTGTTTAGTTACGGAAGACAATCCAGGTACTTTCTTTAAGGATCCACGAATAAAGGCCTGAAGGATTTCGGCTTCAGGACTCTGGTTACGGATCGTTTTTTCTTCTTAAGAGAGCGGTTTACCTGCAGACCTACGATCAAATAAGTCCGACATGACGGATCGTCCTATGAAGCCTGTGGTTCTGGATCGACGCTCAGGCGTTTGGTTCTTTCTGGAGTCTGGAGACGCATTCCATGCCGGCGGTGTGGCTGAACATGTCGACGGGCTGAATAACATCAGCACGGTATCCGCCTTTTTGAAAAAGCTTGAGATCGCGAGCGAGCGTTCGCGGGTTGCAGGAAATATAGACGATGGTGCGCGGGGAAAGACGGACAATGTCCTCAATTCCCTGTTCGCTCATTCCCTTGCGAGGCGGATCGACAAAGACAACATCGGCGCTGTTTCCGTTCTGTCTAGCGAATACGCTGGCGTCTTCACAGACAAAGCGGGCGTTTTCGATGCCGTTGAGCTGCTGGTTTGCCCGTGCGTTTTCCACAGCTTCCGGGACAATTTCCACTCCAGTGACGTCTTTGGCTTCTCTTGCCGCAAGCAGACCGATTGTTCCGGTTCCAGAATACAGCTCAATGACACGGTCTGTCTTTTTCAGATTTGCGAATTCAAGCGCTTTGGCGTAGAGCACGCGGGTCATCTGCGGATTGACCTGGAAGAAGCTCTTGAAATGCAGGCGGATTTTCAGGCTCATGCAGCCTTCTTCCATGGAATCCGATCCATAGAGAACGGTGTAGTCATCGCCTAAAATCACGTTATCATCGCGCGTATTCTGGTTGAAGACAATGCTGACAAGGGCTGGGAAGGCTTCATGCAGCTTTTGGGCGAGCTCTTTGAGGCGGACATTTTTCCGTCCGATCAGAACGACCTGTCCCTGATGCGTTTCCGGGGAAAAGCGGATAAACAGGTGGCGCAGTTCTCTGGCCTGTTCGAGGTCGAGATGTTCGATCAGCCAGCCAAAAATCGCGTTGATTTCGCGGTTTTCAATTTTGCATTTCTCAATGGGGACAATCGTATTGCTTTTGGGGCGGTAAAAGCCGGCGATAATCTTTCCGTCTTTTACAGCAATCGGAAACTGCGCTTTATTGCGGTAGTAATACGGTTCGTCCATTCCGATGGGATCGAGAACCTGTATGGAGGGATCCACCCGCCCAAACAGGGTACGCAGTCCTTTCGCTTTCCACTCAAGCTGCGCGGGATAGCGCAAATGCATCAGCGAACAGCCTCCGCATCGGGCTGCTGCATCGCAGGCGGGAGTTACGCGATCCGCGCTCTCCTGTTCGAGCCGTACGATTTTTCCAATCGCATAATCTTTCTTGACCAGCACGATGTGCACGCGCGCCTTTTCTTCGGGAAGCAGTCCGGAAACAAAGACGGTCATGCCTTCATGATGGCCTATCCCAAATCCCTGGTCGCTTAAATCGGTGCAGACCAGATCAAATTCATCGTTTTTTCTCATGACATTATTTTACCCGCTCCTGCACAAACAGGAGCAATGATGAATTCATCAGACCAGAGGGAAGCGAACTGGTTTGCGGCCGCAGCAGACATTCTCTGCGTTCTGATTTCTTTCCTATTTTTTTATATATTGATTTTCATATGGGCTTTTTGAATACAGGATCTTCAATTAACCGATGCTGGGTTAGAAGACTGCTTTGTTACAGCCAGCCGTTTTTTCCGGCTTGCGTTCGTCGAGCTTACCGCTGTCCGCTGATTTATGTCTGGTCTCTCGTTTCCTTCTGAATCTTTTGAACTTCTAAAGATTGAGCTTTTAAAGATATGGCTTTATCTTCTGGGTCTTTTGGGTCTGTTGTATCTCCTGGCTCTTTACGAAGCCTCCATGATCCGAACTGAAAGCCGGAACGAAGCATGAGGTCACGTCTGGTATTCCTCTTCGCTGGCGAAAATCACAGGCAGGACAGGACCTTTTCTTTTATCTGGCTTTCCCGTGGTTTTTTGGGTGCTGGATTCTGTTTCGGCCTCCTGTTTTTCCTTCGTCAGAAGCAGCCAGATATCCGAAAAGAAAAAGCTGCCGCACGACGATTTTCTTCAACAGGAAGAGGCAGAGGACTCAGGCTGCGAATCCCTGGGCTTTCCTCATGTTCGTGAGCTACGCCCCTGAGGAAAAAACGTCAAATCGCCAGCCGTGATGGAGAGACTGTGGGAAAGCGGCTCGCGTTCATGACTGCGCTCATCATAGCGGACCAGTTTTTTTGCTCCCTTCTTCGAACTCTCCCTGGTCTGCCTGGAGGTGTCGGTTTCGACCTCGATCCGTGCGTTTCATCAGGAGTAATTTCTGTCTATTCCGGTTAAATTTTGTTATCGTGTATTCCTGTTTTTCATTTTTTACTGGCTCGATTTTCCGCTGATTTTTCCTGGCTTTTCCGGGAAAATCCGACCCCTTTCCCCCGCAGGATTTACGCGGTTTTTCCTCCCGTTTTCGGGTGGTCATAACGCGAAAAAGAAAGTCGAAAATCCCTCGTCAGAAATGTTGACAGCGCCCCTGTCATGAAATAATATTTAGCCGCCTATCTTATAGCCTGCTATCTGTTAGGCGACTATATTTCTATACGCCGTGCCGGATTCGAAGCCCATTCCTCTGGAACGAGCCGAAATATCTCTGGATTTCTTCCGGTTTCTCCTGGAAAAATTCAGGGAAGAATCGATCCAGCATACAGCGAATATACAGGTACAGTTTATTCTGGAAAGGAAGGAAAGGAGGATTACAGGATGGAGGAAAATACCCAGCAGGTCCAGTTTCTGCTCAAGATCCTGAGCAACCAGCTGAAGAAGGAGTTTAACGCCACGCTCAAATCGTACGGTCTGACCAAGGCGCAGTTTGATACGCTGCTGTTTTTAAGCTGCCGGCAGGAGGAGGACGTTCAGGTAAACCAGCGGGATCTGGAATCCTTTTTCCAGATTTCCAACCCGACGATTTCTTCGATGCTCAACCGTCTTGAAAGCAAGAACCTGATCGAGCGCCACACGTCGCGTTCCGACCGGCGCATCCGCTACATCACGATTACGGATGAGGCGCGCGATCTGGTCGGCCGCATATCCGGTGCGCTCAACAAGAAGCGCTCCGAAATGTTTGCGGGGATCGATCCAGAAGATCTGGATACCGTCAAGCGTGTACTCACGCAGATTTTTTACAACCTGACAGGAAAGGAGGAAATCCAATTTGATTTCAACTTTATGCAAACAAATTAAGCAGTATAAGCGCGAAACCATTCTGACGCCGATTCTGGTTGCGATCGAAGTTGTCCTCGACATTCTGATTCCGTTTCTGATGTCCAAGATGGTCAACGAAGGCGTAAACACCGGCGATATGGCCGTGGTCTGGAACTATGGCCTGCTCATGCTGCTGTGTGCCGTGGGCGCGCTGATCACAGGCGGCCTTTCCGGCAAATACGCAGCCGTCGCTTCCGCCGGTTTTGCCAAAAACCTGCGCGACGCGGAATTCCGCAACATTCAGAACTTCTCGTTTTCCAATATTGACGAGTATTCTACCGGCGGCCTGATTACCCGTCTGACCACCGACGTTTCTAACGTACAGATGGCCTTCCAGATGATCATCCGCATCGCGGTCCGTGCGCCGCTCAACTTTTTCATGGCGCTGTTCATGGTGTTCTATCTCTCCGCGGAAATCGGCTGGTACATGCTTCTGGTCATTGTCCTGCTCGCCATCGCGGTCAGCATTCTGATCAAGCGCGCCGGTCCGGTCTTCAACAAGATGTTCAAGATGTACGACAACCTGAACGAAGAAATTCAGGAAAACATCACGGGCATCCGTCCAGTCAAGTCATTCGTTCGCGAAGACTACGAAATTCAGCGTTTCAACAAGCGCAGCCAGGACATCTACTCCGTCAACCGTACGGCCGAACTGATGATGATTCTCAACCAGCCGTTCGTACAGCTGGCCATGTATGCCTGCGTGCTGATCGTCAGCTTCGTCGGCGCGCACCAGATCGTCAACGGGACCATGATGGACGGTACGCTGATGTCTCTGTTTACGTACATCATGAACCTGCTCATGTCCCTGATGATGTTCTCGATGATCCTCGTCATGGTTACGATGTCGACGGCTTCGGCCAAGCGTATTGTGGAAGTCATCAACCAGGTTTCCTACCTCGAATCCCCCAGGGACGGCATTAAAGAAGTTAAGGACGGTTCGGTCGAATTCGATCACGTTTACTTCAACTATGCCGAACAGGTCGACGGCCACTACGTGCTGCGCGACATTAACTTCAATATTCCGTCCGGCCAGACCGTCGGCATTCTCGGTGCGACCGGTTCGTCCAAGTCGTCGCTCGTCAGCCTGATTCCGCGTCTGTATGACGTTACGAAAGGTTCCGTTAAAGTCGGCGGCAGGGACGTTCGTGAATACGATCTGAAAACGCTGCGTGACTCGGTTTCCATGGTCCTGCAGAAAAACGTACTGTTTTCCGGCACGATCAAGGAAAACATGCGCTGGGGCGATGAAAACGCGACCGATGAAGAAATCGTCGAAGCATGCAAGCTTGCCCAGGCCGATGACTTCATCTCCCGTATGCCGCACGGCTACGACACGTACATTGAACAGGGCGGTACCAACGTATCCGGCGGTCAGCGTCAGCGTCTGACGATTGCCCGTGCTCTGCTCAAAAAGCCAAAAATCCTCATTCTGGACGACTCCACGTCCGCGGTCGATACGAAAACCGACGCGCTCATCCGTGAAGCCTTCCGCACCAAAATTCCAAATACCACAAAAATTATTATTTCCCAGCGCGTATCCTCCATTCAGGATGCGGACCGCATTCTGGTTCTCGATCGAGGCCACCTTGTGGATTCCGGTACGCATGAAGAACTGCTGAAGTCGAGCGAAATTTACCGCACGACCTGGCAGGCCCAGCAGAAAGGAGGCGCAGACGATGCCGGCACCGATGAGACCGCAAAGTAACGCAGCGCACGGACGTCCAAAAAATCTCAACGGACTCAAACGCATCATGGCGATGATCTGGAAAAGCTACAAATGGCAGCTGATCATCATCGCTGTGCTTATTCTCTGCTCTTCCTTAGTCAACGTATACGGCAGCACGTTCCAGCAGCCGCTCATTGACGACTACATTCTCCCGATGGTCCAGAGCGGATCGAAGGACTTCACCCCGCTGACGATGGCGCTGAGTCAGCTGGCCATGATTTATCTGCTTGGCGTCGCTGCCACCTACACATGGAACCGCATGATGGTCAAAGTCAGCCTTGGCACCCTGAATAATGTGCGTGAAGATCTGTTCAGGCACATGCAGTCGCTGCCGCTTCGCTATTTTGACACCCACGCGCACGGCGACATCATGTCGGTATACACCAACGATACCGATACGCTGCGTCAGCTCATTTCTCAGTCGCTGCCGCAGGTGTTCTCCTCGGGCATGACGATTCTCATGGTTCTTATTTCCATGATCCGCCTTTCCTGGGTACTCGCTCTGCTGACGGTTCTCTTCTCGGTCGGCATGATGCTCGTTGCCCGTATCATCACCCGCTCTTCGGGCCGCTACTTCCGCGAGCAGCAGGTGCAGCTTGGTAAAGCCAACGGCTATATCGAGGAAATGATCGAGGGCGCCCGCGTTGTCAAAGTGTTCTCCCACGAAAAGCAGGTCGTAAACGACTTCGACAAGATCAACGACGATCTCTGTCAGGCATCGACCAACGCGAACACCTTCGCCAACATTCTGATGCCGATCTGCGCCAACATCAGCTACATCTCCTATGTTGCCTGTGCACTGGCCGGATCCTACTTCGCCATCAACGGCATGTTCGGCATGACGCTCGGTACCATTTCGGCGATGCTGACGCTGAACCGTTCCTTCAACAACCCGATTACCCAGATTTCCCAGCAGATCAACTCTGTGGTTATGGCACAGGCCGGCGCATCCCGTATTTTCGAACTGATGGATGAGCCTTCCGAAACCGACCACGGTGTCGTTACCCTCGTCCGTGCGAAAAAAGTCGACGGCAAGTGGCAGGAATGCAAGGAATATACCGGCCACTGGTGCTGGAAGCACCCGCGTAAAAACGGCGGCTACCAGCTCGTGGAAATGAAGGGCGACGTCATCTTCGACGATGTCACCTTCGGCTACACCCCGGAAAAAACCGTTCTGCACGACATTTCGCTCTACGCGCATGCCGGTCAGAAAATCGCCTTTGTCGGCGCGACGGGCGCCGGCAAGACGACGATCACCAACCTGATCAACCGGTTCTACGACATCAACCAGGGAACGATCACGTACGACGGCATCAACATCGAACTGATCGAAAAGCCGGACCTGCGCCGCTCCCTTGGCATCGTTCTGCAGGATACGCAGCTGTTCTCTGGAACGATTATGGACAACATCCGCTTTGGCAAGCTTGACGCGAGCGATGAAGAATGCATTGCCGCCGCCAAACTCGCCAACGCCGATTCGTTCATCAACCATCTCGAAAACGGCTACCAGACGTACATTCACGCCAACGGCGATTCCCTTTCCCAGGGTCAGCGCCAGCTGCTCGCCATTGCCCGTGCTGCCGTCGCCAACCCGCCGGTTCTGATTCTCGATGAAGCGACCAGCTCGATCGATACCCGTACCGAACGTCTTGTTCAGAACGGCATGGACGAGCTGATGAAAGGCCGTACGGTTTTCGTTATCGCGCACCGTCTGTCCACGATCATGAACTCCGACGCGATCATGGTTCTCGATCAGGGACGCATCATCGAACGCGGAAACCACGAAAGCCTGCTCGCCAAAAAAGGCGTGTACTACCAGCTGTACACCGGCGCGCTCGAAATGGACTAATCCGTTTCTCCTTTGAATCTTCTTTCTTTCGATCGATATCTTTTTCATCCCGGTTGAAAGTCGGCCTGTCGCCCTGTGGCGGCAGGCTTTTTTGTATGGTCCGCTCTCGATCGAACCGGAGCATTGTCTTGCCGGCTCTCTGCCGAATTGACGCTCTGCCCTGCCGGTTCTCTGGTTTGCCGTGCTTTGGTTTGTCGAGGTTCTGCTTTTTCGATTTTGGGATGGACGATCGCCTGCCGGCAAGTCAGCACACAAAAAAACGGATCCGCACCGGGATCTTTGGAAGTTTCCCGGGCGAATCCGCCGTTTCTGCATTGAATTTTCGAGTGTTTCGGATTGGCTTGGACTGAACTAGTGAACGCCGTACCAGCCGATGCCTTCGGCGTTCCAGCCGTTAGCGGCCAGGTAATTGCGTTCGTGCTCGTCGGTCGTGTAGTGATGCGATCCGGTGCCTTTTGCGTTCGGGTTATACAGACGATAGAGCGGTACGCTCTGGCTGTCATCGGAATATCAGCCGATGCCCTCGTCTTTCCAGCCAAACTTAATGAGCTGGTCGCGCTCTCTGGCGTCCATCGTGCAGTGATGGTCGCCCGCATTCGCGTTGTAGAGACGGTAAACCGGATGCTGAGAAGAAAGCGGCGCAATCCAGCCGATGCCTTCATCTTTCCAGCCCACACTGAGCAGATAGTTCTGTTCGCGCGTACCGGCGGTATAGAAATGCTCGCCGGAGTTTGGATTGTACAGACGGTACATGATCCGTTTGGTCGCCGGCCGGCTTGTGCCGTTTGTGCGGATGGTAAAGGTCGCATTTTTCGAACCTTCGTAATAGCCGATGCCGGTTACGGTAACGGTCGCGGTTCCCGCTTCGATGTTATTGGAATAGCTCAGCGTGTAATCCACATTGAGCGTCAGTTCCTGGCCATCAAGGCGAACGACTAGCTGCAGCGTCAGGGGCTGACCGGTATACGTCTGCGCGGGGATGGAATCGATCTGCGCGTCGGCCAGATTGCCTTTTGTCGCCGTGCTGCGGTATTTGACACTGGCATGGTCGCCAAAGTCGATGCCATTGAGGCAGGCAGTTCCAGACTGGTCAGATGCGTCGAGTAAAAGGCGCCTGGGCCAATTGCGGTTACGCCTGCGGGAATTGTGCAGGAACCGCTGCGGCCTGCTGGAAACTGAACGAGCGTTTTTCCGTCTTTTGAATAGAGAACGCCGTCGATGTCCGTATAGTTTGCATTGGCGGGATCCACGTAAATGTTCTGAAGGCCTTCTGCATAGGAGAACGTACCCGAGCGGACGCCCTGGTCGGTCGTATGAATGGACGTGATCGTCTGGATCGACGCCGGAATATGCACGGTGTTTATTCTCTTATCAAAGACCCTCTCGCCCAGAGCGGTTACGGGGTGGCCGTTTCGTTCGGTTGGAATCTTCACATCGGTATCAAACGCGTCGTACTGATACAGCGTATTCGTCTGGGTACTGCGGTCGAACGAATAGAAATAGCCGTCGCTGGGAAGAATGGAATAATGGCGCGGCGCTTTTCCGTCATTACCGGCATCCGCAACAAAATAACGGTCCTCGATTTAGGCGATGCCGTTGCGGTATCCGCTTAAGGCGCCGGGATCCCGGTTGGCATTGCGCACGCGCGCTTCGATTCCATAATCTTCAAAGACTTTCTGAATCCTATACGAACTGGCCCAGCAGTCGCCGCTGCCGACCAGAATCATGCTCTTCCAGTCGGACGCCTTGCCGCTGTAGTCGAAGCTGGCGGCGAGTTTGCAGGCGCCTTCCAGCACCTGATACGGCGTTGCCCCGGCTGGAATATATTCCTTTATCAGCTCTTCCAGACGCTGCGGCGCATAGACGTCATCGGCGTAGTTCAGGACGTTAAACGTAAAGTCCTGCGTACTGCCGTCGTTTTGCGTAACGCGAACAGTCGTCCTTCCGGTTTCATACTGGGTACGCGTTTTTGTCGCCCCGGTAATGGGCCCGCTCGTCCAGAAAATACCGGACCAGTACCAGACGGTTCCTTTCGGCTTGACCAGACCGGTCGAACTGATTTCCACGTTCGGGTTCCAGGAATTAGGAGACACAAACGAGTAGGTGCCTGCGGGCAGCTGGAAGGACGTGGCGAGATTTTGCGGAATCTGCACGAAGCCTGCCTGCGTGGAATCGAGCGCATACAGGTTGATGTCCTGCGCCTGCGCTTCCGGTGTGCTGTCCGCTGGCGCTTTCGGCGCACTTTCCGGGATCGTTTCCGGATCGAGCGTGGTGGCCGGCGTACTTTCCGGAATTGTTTCCGGATCGGTCGCTGTATCCGGCATCATTTCCTGCTCGCTGTCCAGGACAGATTCTGGATCGGACGCCGTTTCCGGTGTGCTTTCCGGCATGGTCTGCGGATCCGATGCGGTAGCCTGCGTGCTTTCATGCATCGCTTCGTCAGCCCAGACAAGCAGCGCCGGCATGGCACTCAGGCCAAGCGCTGAGCACAGAGCGATCGACAGAAGAAATCGTTTTGACAAGATATATCCCCCTTTTCTTATCGGTGTCGGATTGATTTCTTCTCTTTTCGGCAATATTTTGCCGAAGCAAAACCCGATGGATCTCCATCGGGCTTTTTTCTTTAGTATGCACGCTGACCATAAACATGGATGCGGATGTTTTTTTGTACCGCTTGCTTTGTTTATCCATCTAACCAATCATATTTTGTATACAACGAACATATATAGGAACTCTATGCATTCCGTGCACGTCTGTGCATTTCCTGTTCCTCGATACCGTTCTGTATGCAGATCGGGTTTTCCGAACCGGCTGGATGCTCTTCAGGCCCAGTCGGGAATGGACTGGCCGAGATTCATGTTCGCCTTCATCCAGCCATACACCAGCGGAGAAACCTGTCCCATCAGATTCTGACCGGAAGCGGCACTTGGCAGATCGTCGCAGAGCATTGTAATCACGTATGTGCCAAAGGGGGCGTCAACAAGCACCGTATCGTTCTGGCAGAAATCGAGCCAGCCGGGCTTGTTGGCGGTTCTCGCTTCGGAGGGAATGCCGTTGAGCAGACGACCGGGGACGGCCTGCGTCTGCAGCAGGGTTTTCATGCGTCTGGAGTTTTTCAGACGGCCTTCCTGAATGTCGCACAACATCTGCGAGGCATCTTTTGCAGAAGTGAAGTTGCCGTACGGACGGCCTGACATGTACGTGTCACTGTAGCCGTGCGCCCGGTTCCAGGCGTTGAGCACCTGAATGCCGGCCGAATAACTGCCGCCGCCCAGGACGCTCACCAGATACACCCAGGCATCGTTGCTGGAAACGGAAATCATGACCGAAAGCTGCTGTTCGAGGCGCATCGGCGTCGCAAACGCGGCGTATCGTTCGTAGTTTTCAAAAATGGCGCCCATCACAAACATCTTCATGACGCTTGCCGACTGCTGGGAATGAGAATTCACCACAATTTTTTCATCTCGTCCGGGCACGCGAACCGCAAAGGAAATTTCAGCGTTTCGTGCGGAACTGTTCGCAATCGTCTGCTCGATTTGGCGCTGGAGATCTTCAAAGTCGGGCATCAGTGCACCCGTCGCGTCATCAAAGCGGCACATATGGCCCTTGATGTTTCTGCGTCCGGAAACGCGCCAGCCGTTTTCGTCGTACCAGCAAACCTTTTTCGGATTTCCGTACTGCACAAAGGAATTTTTCACACGGTGGCCGTCACTGAGATCATAAAAAGCGATTCCGCCGCTTTTCTGCACTTCGCCAGTCACCATTTTTCCATCCGATCCAAACTGAAATTCATGGACCTGATCGTTCAAGGTTAACGTCTGTTCGCCGGTAAGCATGCGTCCTCCCTGGCTTTCGTCAAAGCAATAGCGATCCCCAAAAATCGAAGTAAAGCCATACAGTGGCTGATCGTCGGGATCAAAGGCGGTAATGAAAGACGGATCGTCTGGATCCTTCACAAACGAATACAGATTGAGCGCGTTCCAGCTGCCGTTTTCTTCTTCCCAGCCAAATTCCACCAGCCGCTCTTTTTCCCTTCGATCGAGCGTGAAATGATGCGAGCCGGTTTTCGCGTTGGGATTGTAGAGCCGCAGCACGGGCTGCTGATTGATTTCAGCGGAATAAAAGGCGATGTTTTCATCTTTCCAGCCCATCGAAAGGAGCGCCTGCCGCTCGTTTGGACTGCACGTATAGTGATGCTCGCCATTCGCGCTCTGATACAGACGATACACGGGTGTATTCGAAGAGACCGGCTGCAAAAAGCGCACGCCCTCATCTTTCCAGCCCTGCTTGACCAGGCCTGCGATTTCCTTGGGATCGGCGGTGTAAAAGTGTTCGCCGCTGTTCGGATTGTAAACCGAAGAAACGGATACGTGCTCCTGTTTTTTCAGCGCGCTCTGGACAATTTCGTATTCGGCAATCGCGTCCTGAATCAGCGTATTGCTGCAGGTTTCATTCCACTGTACGAGAACCTCCGGATTTTCGCGATACGTTTCGAGTTCCTGCTTGCGGCGCAGAAGAGTGTGCCGTACCGGATTTTCATCCCAGCCAAACGTGTTCCAGACAATGCCCTCAGCACTGGCCTGACCAACTTTCGGATAAACAAAGACGCGTCCCGAAACGGCCCGACCGTTTTCGTCAAACCAGAACTCGCTGCCGTTTTCATCCTGTTCCAGAGTATTTCGGTGCATCGAACCGGTTTCGAGATCGAAGAAATAGCGATCGTTCTCAACTTGCGCAAAGCCGAGAAGCTGACGGCCGTCGGGCATGGAATACCTATCGGGCTGTCCGTTTTCTTCGATCCATCCGGTTTGAAGAACGCCGGTTTCATCGAATTCGTACCAGTCGTCGTAAAGGCCGACACGCCCTTTGAGTTCGTTCTGATCTGAATCAAAGCCGTGGATTTCCCCGTTATCGTTTCGCGCGAAATCGTAATCGCTGATCGCGAAAAAGGCAGTTCCTTCCGCTTTCCAGCCGGCCTGAATCAGCGCATTGTGCTCCTTGAGTGAGAGCGTATAGTGATGCGATCCGGATCGGGCGTTGGGATTGTACAGACGATACACCGTACGGCCGTATTCGCTTTCCGAATAAAAGGCGATTCCCTCATCTTTCCAGCCCGCCTGAACCAGACCGTTTCTCTCGTTTTCGCTTTTCGTGTAGTGATGATCGGAGGCGTTGGGATTGTACAGCCGGTACACCGGTTCGCCATCTTCCACAGGCGTACTCCAGGCGGTATCTTCGTCTTTCCAGCCGGAGGAAATCAGCACTTCGCGCTCTTTGGCCGAACTGGTATAAAAATGTTCCCCGCTGTTCGGGTTATACAGACGATACAGAACGCAGCCATCCTTCTGGGAGGTCAGCCACGTCCAGTTCGTCTGAACATCGGCTGGAGAAGCTTCATCCAAGCCTTCGGTGTCGGTATTTTCATCCGCTTGTTCACCCTTTTGTTGAGGCACTTCTTCGGACGCTTTTTCTTCTGACTTTCCGCTTTCCTGTGTATTGGAAGCAAAACCATTGTCTGTGCTTTCTTCTGAATCCGTGGTTTTCTTTTCCACTGGCCGCTTCGGCATGGCGGGCATCGGCCTGGACGTTTCGGTCTGGATTGCCGGGTCTTCTTTCGCCTGCAGCATCAGGATGCTCGAGCTGATCGTACAGGCGCAAAGCAGCGCAAGCGCGGTGTGCATTTGTTTTTTTGTACTGGATCGATTCATTGTTTTCCCCTTTTTCTCTTTCGTGAATCGGTTCCAAACCAGACGGCCCGCTTTATACAGTCCCGGTCTGGTTTTCTTTTGTCCATATCCTGTCAACGGTGCAATCTGGACACAACCGTTGTCAGTTTATCGTCTGGTTTGCACAAACAAAAGACTTGTTTTGTACAGACCTTCAAAACCAGGCCGGATCGGAGCGTTGTCTGGTTTGACATCTGCCCGGGATCGTTCGTTTTTTCGTATATCGGTTCTGGAGGATGTATGAAAAACAAAACGATTGAAGAACTGCTCGCCCTGCTCGATGAAGGCGTTGCCCAGCTGCTCGAAGGCGATGAATACCGCCAGTATTTGAAAACGATGTCCCGCTTTCCGTCCTATTCCATGCGCAATACCTTGCTGCTCTACAAACAGTGTCCGCAGGCCAGTCTGGTGGCCGGTTTTCAGACGTGGGAGGGCGTATTTGGCCGGCACGTCAAAAAAGGGGAGAAAGGTCTGCGCATTCTCGCCCCGTATTCCTATAAAGTCAAAACAAAAGACGCCGCAAAGGAGAAAATCGAAACCCGCACCGGCTTTCGCTCCATTTCCGTCTTCGACATTTCCCAGACCGAAGGCAAGCCGCTGCCCCCGCCGCCTCAGGTTAAAACGCTCGAAGGCGAATGCGACTTGTTCGAACCGGCCATACCGCTGCTCGAAAAGCTGACCGGCTTTCAAATCGAACGCTGCGCGCTCGAACATGGTGTCAACGGCACCTGCCGCTATGACGAGCAGCGCATTCGCATTAACGAAACGCTGAACTCCCGCCACGCGTTTAAAACGCTCACCCACGAATGCGCCCACGCGCTTCTGCACAATTTTGGCGTCTGCGATCACAGCCGAATGGATGCCAGAGAACAGGCGCTCATCGACCGTCTGCTTCAGTCGCCCGAACTGCGGGAGACGGAAAGCGAATCGGTAAGCTTTGTGGTGTGCATGGCCTGCGGCATCGACTGTTCCGAGTATTCCTTTGCCTATATCGCCACCTGGCTTTCGGGAAAAGAACTGCTTCCCGCTTCCCTCGCGCGCATTTCAAACTGCGCGCAGAAAATGCTTCTCGCACTGCAGACGCTGCTTAAGGATACAGCGCCGGGTGCACAGAATGCTCATCGCACTTCCAGCTCTCCTCCTGCCTCGCAAACAAAAGCCTGACCGCTCTGACCAAATCGATTCCAGTGCGCGGTTTTCCCAGCCAGATTTACCCGGACATCGATACGGTCTTCCCGGACCTGCTCCTTGATCCGGACGCCTAAAATAGAGAGTATGAACAATTCCAATACCCATGCATTAGTCCTTGGCGGCGGAGGCAGCCGGGGCAGTTATACAATCGGCGTTTTGACGACGCTGATGGAACAGAAAAAAACGTATGATCTGGTCACCGGCATTTCGATCGGCGCCATTGTCGGCGCGCTGTATGCGATGAATAAGCCAGTCGATCTTTCGTCGATGATTGCTTCCTTTCCTTCAAGCGGTCTGGCCGACGGTCTGTTTTCCTTTCCGGACTGCCACAAGGCAGCCGACGAAGCCGACAAAGGCTTTGATGCCTATGTCAAGGCGTTTCAGAACAACGGACCGACGACACAAACCCTCTCCAAGGTGTTTCACTCGCTCTTTGACTTTGACGCCTTTGAAAAATCCAGTCTGAACTTCGCGTGTCTGGCATCCAACGTCAGCAAGAACCAGGCGCGCATCTTTACAAAAAACGAACTCACTTCCCCCGAAAAAACGGAGCAGGCCGTTCTGGCTTCGGCTGCCTATTTCCCGGCGTATTCGCTCGTGAATATTGATGGGGACTACTATGGCGACGGCGGTTTTCTCAACTGGTCGTTAGGCCGTGTGGCCAAAGAACTGGGCGCGAAAAAGATGACGCTCGTCTCGCTGGCTCAGCCTGGAGACAATCTTGTGTACGAAAAAGACGAGACGGAACTGCTGATCCGCCCGATTGTCCCGCTGGCCGGCTTTCTCAATTTTGGAACGGCTACTCTGCGCAATCAGATTATGCAGGGACGGCTCGAAGCCCTGAAGACGATGAATCTGGCGCCTGGCTACGTCTACACCTTTTATCCGGACGACGCGCTGATCTTCTCTTCTCTCTCCCGTATGGCCGTCGACATTCTCAACCGAAGCCACATTCAGCTCGAAAACGGCATGTTAATCGAAGGCCTCGAAACGCTGATGGGCTGCAGGCTGCAGCCACTGGAAAACGAGTATATGAAGCACTACCAGTTTGGGCTTCTGCTCGAATGTCTGGCTGCAGTCGCCGGTATGGATTTTTACCGTCAGTACCATTTGCGCGATTTCACAAAGGAAATGCTGAGGCGTCTGGAAAGTTTCTCCCTGCATCCGCAGGCGGCTGTTCTTGGCTCCACTTTACAGACGGATCGCATGGGCGCGATGAATCTGATGGCGTTCTTTTATGGCGGACTCAAGCGAAACAACGGCCATTTGCCCGCGGAATACGACATTCTCAAAACCAAATTCGATTCCGTCTTCCTGCTTGCCCTCGCCTGGTACGTGCTGGAGAAATTCTCGCCCGTCCTCAAGCTTCTCTAAAGCGCTCCCTGCCCTTTACGGTTCTTTCTTCCGCTTTTTTCCAAGCGATAAACGATTTCCTTCTCACCAGTTCTCATGCAAGACCAGAACCTGCAGTCGGCTCATGCCGGCTGTAAAAGTTCTGGTCTTTTTCTCGCCGTACGTTCTCTTCGCCCCATAGAAAAAGCCCTCTGGCTTCTGGGCAGAACATTCTGCCGGAAATCAGAGGGCTGCCGCCTTGAGAGAGCGGCACTTTCTCGTTTCTGGTATTACGCAAAACGCGTTTCAACCGGGCCAAGAAAGAATTTTATTTCAGGTTTTTCAAAGCCGAAGCGTCCGGTTTGCGGCGGACGTCCATCCAGGCTTTGTTCAGCGCTTTTGCGGCCGCGTCGATTTCACTTTGCGACTGCGCTGTCATGGCCGCTTTTGCGGGAGCAAGAGCGGTCTGAAGACGATCCCATCCGCTCGAAACAAACGCGTCGGAATCCGCGGCTTCGACGGCGCGAATGACAAGTTCGAGAAGCGTGGTATTCACTAATGGACGTTCTTTCAGCGCCGCATAAGCCGCTTCGTAGACGTCTTTTTTCGCGGAGATGACGGTCTGGCTGGCTTCTTCCGGTTTTTCCAGTTCCGCCTCAAGGGCCGTTCTGGCATCACGATACGCTTGGGCGCTGGCTTCGGTATAGCGGCTCAGATCCAGATCCTTATTCGCGTTGAGCGCCGTGAAGGCTGCGTTGGCGGTTTTGACGAGATCGAGCAGATTGACAAGGCCTTCCGCAGCCTGATCGACATCTTCCTGACTTTCAAAATCGTCTTCACTCAGATCCATGAACTGAGAATGAATCATTCCAAAATACGATGTCCAGGCAACGCTGAGCTGCGTATCCGAATCGTTCAGGAAATCGCCAAGCGCCTTGACCTGCGCGTTGAGTGCATCGAGATTGAGGACTGGTTTGGCGACCAGAGCCTTTCTGGAATCTTCATACGCGTTTTGCTTGCTGGCAATCTGCGCTTTTTTCGCAGTGGCCGGAGCGGCCAGTTCGGCTTCAAGCGCCTGTTTTGCGGCAGTGTATGCCTGCGCGGTTTCATCGGTATACAAGCTCAGATCGATCGCTTTGTTCGCATCGAGAACCTGGAACGCCTTGGATGCGATATTGGCTGTATCGAGAAGGGCGTTCAGTTCAGCAGCCTTGGCATCCGCGTCTTCCTGCGTTTTGAAGGCGCCGGAATCGAGAGCGCTTTGCGCCGCAGCTCTAGCTTCGTTCAAGTACGCCGTCCATGCCGAAGAAAGCTTCGCGTCTTCGTCTTTTGCGAGCGTTTCGATTTGCGTCATCGCTTCGCTGAGCGCTTTCGTATCGAGTACCGGTACGTCAACGTGTTCGCGGACGATTTTTGCATCGCACCAGTCGACGCAGTCATCGTTCTGGCTGCCGACCTTGTCCGCATACAAAATCAGCGTGTTCACACCGGTGACATCAAAGGAAACGTATTTGCCTTCTTTGCCCTGTACGATCGTGCTGGCATCGTACAGTACGTTTTCATCGGAAATGGAGTCTTTGTAGAACGTAAACTTCGCGCCATCGCGGCCGGTCTTTCCGTCCTTCAAATAGTCGATGCCAACCCAGGCACGGAAGATCAGCGGTTTGTCCGTTTTGGGCAGCTGAGTCAGATCGTAGACAATTTTCGCATTCGCGTTGGCAGACAGACCTTTGTCAAAGACAGCTGGCTTGCCGGCCAGACGCAGAGAAAGATTTACACTCGATGCAGCGGTGCCGGAATCGGCCTTGTTAATGTGAATGCCGCCCCAGCTGCTTTCGCTGGCGTTGGCATCAAAGTTCAGAACATCGAAGTCTTCGCCCTTTTCCATGGCGCCTTCGACGCCTTCACCCGTTAAATACCAGATATCGTATTTCGTATCCGCATTGGCGGTTTTCAGCGTCATTTCGGCTGTAACGCCCGATTCATCCGCGGCAGTCGCGGTAATCGTCGCGCTGCCTTCCCTGAGGAAGACGGCTTTGCCGTCCGTACCGATGTGAAGAATTTCCGGATGATCCGTGCTGAATGTGACATCTTTATTTGTTGCGTTTTCCGGTTCCACCGTGGTGCCCAGCGTAAAGGCTTCGCCGACAGCCGGCGTTTCGGGAATGCCGGTCATCGTGATGGAGGAGACCGGAATTTCCGGATCCTTGAGACCGCCCAGTTCTTTTAAGAGGGCCAGGTCTTCGTCATCGAGCTGGTTGTTGAAGTTTAAATCCGCAGCCCGGACGTACAGAATGTCCGGGTTTTCTTCTTTGCGAAGCGAATCAAAGCGCGTGACATCGGCTTCGGTTACGGCCGAATCGGCGGAGCCGTCGATATCGCCGTTGACGGCGATTTTCAGTTCATCGAGCTTATTGCCGTCCTTGAACAGGCGCAGCCAGTAGCCGGTACCGGCCGAAGCGTCTTCGCTCTGTTCGCCGCCCATGGCTTCCGCCATTTCGAGCGTGCAGCCTTCGGCCACATCGATCATTTCGCGAATCTGGGCGAACGTCGTTTTCGGGGCAATGCTGTACAGAATCTTGTTCGTACCATCGAGCTTGGCGCTGACGCCGGCTTTGAGGCGGATGGATTCCGTCTGCGGCTTGTCGGAAGACGGGCGTGTCAGCTTCATATCGCCCCACGAAAGCATGTCGTGTCCGTTTTTGACATTCTTGTCGACATACAGGGTGATTTCTTTTGCCCCATGCACATCGACATCGAAGTAGTAAGCGTCCTGATTATGGTTGAGCAGATTGCTTCGGGCGACTTCGACGCCGTCCACGAGAATGGCCGCGTAGCAGCCGTCCTGGGTCCGGTTCTTTTCGAGGTCAATGCCCGCGTAGCCCTGCAGACGGTCGATGTCGAGATTCGACACGTCAAAGTAGAGCCAGGAATCCGAGTTGACGCCAAAGCCTTTTTCAAAGCGCTGTTCGGCGCCGTCGACTTTCAGGCGGATCGGATTGCCGCTGTTGTTTTTATCGACATGAATGCCGTTGTAGCCGGAAGAGGAACGGCTGGCGTCGTAGCCGATGTCCGAAAGGTAGTACTCGCTCGAGCAGCTGAGTTCGATCGTGTACGTCTTTTCGTAGCCATTGGTTTTCTTCGCGTGAATCTGGAGCGTTCCCGGAACGCTTTCCGGTTTCACGACTTCGACGGTGACGTCCTCGCCGTGATCGACCGTGACTTCCGGCACTTCACTCTGATCCGCATTCAGCTCAAACGTATAGGCAGAAATCGCGGAATTCCAGTTGGTGACGGTTTTATCGCCGATGGTAACGCCCGTAACGAGTTCGGTGTCGTCAGGGATGTCAACGCCGGTAATGGCTTCGATGTCATCGCTCGAAGATACCGGACGCAGATGATAGCTGTACGTATACGGATGATCCGTTCCGAGACGGTATTTGCTTAAGGTGGCCGGACCGCAGCTGGCGGTACCGAGACCCATCTGGGCGTAGTCGATCGTCAGTACAGTCGAATCCTTTTTCGTCAGTTCGTACGGATGCGCCGCCTGATCGAGATCTTCCTGCGTGTAGTGCAGCGCGGACATCGAAAGCAGATGTTCGTCCGCATCGACGAGCAGACCTTTGCCGGAACTGTCAGTTAACGCCATCCAGCGCACGTCGGTCTTGTTGCCGGTTTCCTGCGGATAGACGAAGCTGACGAACTGATTGTCTACCGTATCCGTCCAGATGCCGGCATCGTATCCGGTTTTGCGGTCAGCGTAGGAGTCTTCCTTGCCGTTGCCATACCACGTCATGTTTTCCAGCGACGAATCGAGTTCGAGACGGTTGCCGACGCGCAGCAGTTCGCCCATCTGGCCAGACGGCGCAAGGCTGCTCTGCACGAAGACGTCACCGCTCGAGGTAATGGAATACGTAATCGAATCCTTGGAGTTTTTCGCTTCGGGCAGGATGCGTTCGACGGTGACATAAATCGTCTTGTCGCCTTTGGAGACGCTCGTGTGAATCTGCGCGTTTTTGTTTGCGTTTTTCCAGGCGCCGTCGACGCCTTCTTTTTTGTCGTTGTCGGTATAGGCACGCCAGTAGTTGGGTTCAAGCGGCGCGGCGATCAGTTCCTTGCCGTCCACTTTAAAGGAGTTCAGTGCGCCCTGTTCGAGATCAAAGCCGACCGACCAGTTTCCTTTGGAAACGGTCAGCGCCGTCTCGCTCTGTTCAAGATCGGCGTCCGTAAAGGCGTTGTCCGCGCTCTGATCAAAGGCATGGTTTCCTGCCGCCAGACCGGTCGGGCTGACATCAAACTGGGCAGCCGCGTACACGTCGCCGGCTTTCGCCCAGACGGTATCTTCCTTGTACGTAAAGGAAATGTTGAGCAGCAGCTCATCCTTATCGTCCAGGCTGTCCGGCTGCGTCCAGTTCACCTGGAAGGTGCCGTCGGCTTTGGGCGCGATCGAGACGTTATCAACGATTCCGTTTTCGATGGTTTTGCCGTTTTTGAGCAGCTGCCACGAGCAGGAATACTCGTCGGTATTCGTATCGATCAGCTCGTTGCTCAGGTGAATCACGTGCGCATCCTGTTCATCGAGAGACATCTGGAAGCCCTGATAAATGCGTTTGACTTCCTGGGCTTCCGGCTGAAGCGTGCGGTCAGGGGAGATGATGCCGTTGACGCAGAAGTCGGAGTTGCCCGAACGCCAGGCGGTGTAATCGCCGGTATTCCAGTCGCCGTCATAGCCCCAGTACGTGGTTTTGCCGTCCCACTTGCCGTCCTGAATGAGCGGCGTGTTGAAGCTCTGGTCGACCCAGTCCCAGATAAAGCCGCCCTGCAGGTTGCCGACGGAGCGGATCTTTTCCCAGTAGTCGATCATGCCGCCGCCCGAGTTGCCCATCGTGTGCAGGTATTCGCACATGATGTACGGACGGTCGCTGCTGCGCATTTTGCTGATTTCGGGGTACATATTGGATTCGACCTGAACCAGCTCGTTGGCGTTCCAGCCCTGATAGTGAATGACGCGGGAAGGATCGGCGTCATGGAAATATTCAAGTTCTTTCTGGAGCGACTGACCGGCACCGGTTTCGTTTCCTGGCGACCACATGATGACGGACGCGTGGTTTTTATCGCGTTCGACCATGCTGATGGCGCGGTCTTCTGCCGCTTCAATGTAGCCTGGCAAATCGCCCGGCACGCCGTACTGGCTGCGGCCGTTGTGGCTTTCCACGTTGGCTTCGTCCATGACGTACAGACCGTACTCGTCGCACAAATCGTAGAACACGGGATCGTTGGGATAATGGGAAGCGCGGACCGCGTTAATGTTGAGCGACTTCATGAGAAGGATTTCCTTTTCCATCTCTTCTCGAGTCAGATAGCGGCCGGTAGCCGGATTGTTTTCGTGGCGGTTGACGCCATACAAATAAATTTCTTCGCCGTTGACGCGCAGTCTGGCATCGGTCGAACCGCGATCGGTCACTTCCACGGAGCGGAAGCCGACTTTGATGACGGTCAGATCGTGCGTCGTTTCGCCCTCACTCAGCGAGAGAACGAGCGTATACAGATTGGGATGTTCGGCATTCCACTTTTTGACATTGGGGATCGTCGTTTCCATGGAAACCGTCTTTTCCTCGGTATCCAGCAGGGCATCTGTCGAGACTTCGCCGACTTTGTTCTGCCTGTCGTCGTATAAAACGGCGTTCAGCTTCAGATTGCGATCGGTCGTATCAAAGCGGCGCAGATCGGCTTCAATGCTGAGCTTTCCGTCCTTGCTGTCGTTGACAAACGTATTGGACAGCGCGGTGAAGTCGCGGATTTCGACTTTGTCCTTGGCGTCGAGGGAAACGTCGCGGAAAATGCCGGACAGGCGAAGCATGTCCTGGTTTTCGATGTAGCTGCCGTCGCACCAGCGGTACACTTCAACGGTCATCACGTTGTCCGCGCCCTCTTCAAAATTCAGCGCTTTGGTAATGTCAAAGCCCTTGGCGGAGAACGTGTCTTCGGAATAGCCGATGTACGTGCCGTTTACCCAGAGGTACATGGCGGATTCGACACCCTGGAAATTGGCGAACACTTCCTTGTCTTTCCAGGAAGGATCAATCGTAAAGTGCTTGCGGTAGGTGCCGACCGGATTGTACTGTTCCGGCGCCGTTCCCGCCTTCTCCTTGCGGCCTTCGATGCTGATCCAGGGATAGTTCTGGTTGGAGTAGATGACCGGATCGTATTTCCAGGATCCGTCCTCCTTCACATACGTCTGCCAGCTGCGCGGAACGCTGATGTCATCCCACGAAGAATCGTCCAGGTCGACGGAATTAAAGCCGTTAATCGTCACCTGTGCCCGGCCGGCTGGATTGATGGCCCAGTGAAATTTCCAGTCGTCTCCATTGAGCAGCTTATGATAGCTGGATGCAGCGGGGTTTTGCGCCAGCGCCTGGCCCGCTGAATCGTAGCGCCAGAATGTGGCGCGCGCCTTTTCCCGGTTTACCTGGAAGACGCCTGGATTGTCTGTCCACTCCCGCGTATCCGATGTACCGGTATCGGTATCGGCAGCCGCAATCGGCATCGCGGAAAGCAGACTGGAACAGGAAAGAACCATGGCCAGGCTTCCCTGCATCCATCTTCTGTATTTCATAATTTCCAAAATCCTTTCTAGCGGGAAAGCGCCGCAGATCCTGCAGTAAGCGCTTTCTTCCTAGTTTCCATCTTAAGCGTTTATTTTTTTAAATCAAATTCGTTTTTTTTCACAAACTCTTTTAAAACGCCTGTTGACTGGAAGAGATCGTGACGCTATTTATTTCCCGTTTTGCACATGATTTTGCGAATTGACGATACTTTTTCTGTACATTCGTCCCGTATGCAGGCACGTTTTTTCGTGTTTCTCAGCCGCAAAATTTCCGTTCTAAATGAAAAAAGGAGAAGGCGTTCCGCACCTGTGCGGACGTTTTCTCCTTTTGCATTTCCTGTTCGTAAACTTTGACAATGGCTTCGGCTGAACTGGCGGCTTTCCCCGTTTTGCGCGGACTTTCTATTGGGTCAGCGGTAAGTGTCAAACAATCGACGGGTATACGCGAGACTGAATATTAGATACGCTAAACGGGATCCCTTTCGAGATCCCGCTTGGCGTATTTTTTATTCTTCATCGTTTTCTTCATACTTCGGATCCGG
>NZ_JAHDSX010000036.1:0-24647 GCF_020969955.1 Allobaculum fili
ACCGGATCCGAAGTATGAAGAAAACGATGAAGAATAAAAAATACGTCAAGCGGGATCTCGAAAGGGATCCCGTTTAGCGTATCTAATATTCAGTCTCGCGTATACCCGTCGATTGTTTGACACTTACGTCTGAACGGTTCCGGCGAAGTTATATGCGTCGCCGTTTTTAACAATTTTCGCACTGCCAAGTTCCAGATCGTTATGGTTATTCGACTGGTCTTTGAGGTGCGTGATCTTCGTGCTCATGGCACGGATCTGCTCGACATAGCCTTTTACAAGTTCGGTGCGGTTTTTGTCCGCATTGACAATGTCCGCCTGGGCTTCTGGCATATTGAGCAGCGCATTATAGAGCGTCTCAACATCTTCGAGCTGGCTGTAGGAATACGGAATGAAGGAGTCCGCCTGTTCGATCAGTTCGGCAGCGCGATCGGCATCATGCTTTTCACGGTCGAACGTTTCGATCGTACGATAGCCTGCGGCGGTATCGGTCAGCGACTGATTGTCCATGGCACTTCCTTCCACCGGCAGAATGGTGAATTCCCACTCGTACGCTTTATCGTTGTAGAGCTGGTACTGGCTTAACGTATCTGGTCCGCAAGTCGCACCGCCGGTTCCGCGGCTGCCGTAGTTGACGCCGACCATGGTTTCCTTGCGCGGTTTAAGACCGTACGGGTGATCGGTGGAGTTCAGATCATCCGGTGTGAAGTGCAGAGCCTGCATTTCCAGCGGAGTCGTCGCAACGACAAGCAGGGTATCCTTGCCTTCGCCGGAAAGAGCCATCCAGTTCGTGTCGGTCATCGTTCCGGTGTCGTCGACTTTCAGATACGGGTAGAACAGATCGTCAACGGTCGACTCGTAAATGCCCTGGCGGGCGAACGTCTTGCGGTCGGAGAGGGACTCAACCGGTCCGTTTCCGTACCATTTCACATTTTCATAGCCTTCCGCGGTCGTCATCAGCGAGCCGACGCGCAGGAAGCTGCCCATGCCGCTGTGTGTGGCATCGACTTTCATATCCACTTTGACTGCGCCGTCGCCCAGAATGGTGTACGTCATGACAAGGGACGTATTGCCGACCTGCGGCAGGGTAACGTTCGTGATAATGACGTCATTATTGTCTGCGTCTTTGGAGGCGGAGATCGAGTCTACACGCAGTTCGTCATCGCCTTTCCACCAGTTCCAGTCAAAGCCGCCCTTATCGTTTTCGAACGTACCGCGCCAGAAGTTGGGTATTGGTCCGGTTTCAAGCATGAGCTTGTCGTTAAAGGTGTAGTTTTTGATGATGCCGGTCGATTTGTCGATTTCAAACGCGTACTTGTCGCCGGCAACGGTGTATTTGTCTTCTCCATCGGTGATGGATGCGGAATCCGAAGCGGCTGCGCGCGTTTTCTGGCCAGCAGAGGTTGGAATGGAAATCTGATCCCAGCAGAGAACGAAATCTTTATCCGCCCATTTTTCCTGGTCTTTTGTGGAAACGTAAAGGTTCAGATAATAATCCGCACCGTCTTTAATGGTCGCTGGCAGTTCGAATGGAACCGAAATGCTGCCGTGGGTCTGCGGTTTTACATCTACGTTCTGTGCCGTTCCGGTATTCACAACGATACCGTTTTCGAGAACTTCCCAGGTCACGTTGTATTCGTTCAGATTGGTGAAGCTGGATTCGTTGTAGACGTTGACTTTCTTTGCATCCAGATCGTCGACATCCGCGCTGAACCAGTAGTTCTTGTACTGATTCTTGACTTCCATCAGTTCCGGCTGGGGGTTGCGGTCTGGCGAAACGAGGCCGTTTTCGCAGAACGAGTTGTCGTTTGGACGATCGCCCCAGTCGCCGCCGTAGCCGTAGAACTTGCCTTTGATTTCGTCCTTGTACAGGTTCGTACCATTGGTCTGACCCGACTTTGTGGAGTAGTAATCCCAGGCATCGACCTTGGCTTCCCTGTGATCATCCGCGGCATCCGCCCAGAAGAGAACGGAAGCGTCATCGGACTTGATGGCAGGATTTGCCGAATTCTGTCCGGCAATTTCTGCAGCGGTGGGGGCTTTGTTATAAATACGGCCCATCGCCACTTCACCGTTGAAGTAGCGGCCTTTTACCGTATCCGCGCCGACCTGGATCGCGTGATCCTGCGATTCGATGGATGCGGCAATCGTGCCTTCTTTCAGCAGTTTGCCATCGGCGTAAATTTTCGCCGTGCCGTTATCATACGTAGCGGCAATCTGATGCCAGCTGTTGTTCCAGTTGGCTGGTACGTCGCACTGGATGCCGGACCAGCTGTTTCCGCTCTTGACGAAGAACTCCAGCTTGCCGTCGCCGTTCATTTTCAGCGTGGTCTGATCATCGCCCTTGGACAGGAAGACATCGTCAGCCACAGTGGAATACGGTTTGACGATCGCTTCCAGCGTAAACGCCTTGCCGGAGCCGGAAAGTGCGCTGCCGACTTTGCCGTCAGTATCCGGATAGGAGAGGTAGCCGTTTAAAGACTGTGTAATATGGAACGTTTCGTCTGGCGTTTCGGAAGTGACCCACTCGCCGTTGGCTGTACCGGACAGACCTTTTTTCTCGGTAACGCCATAGCTTACGCCAAGATTTTTCAGATCGACGGCGCGCGACTGGTCCACCCAGTCCCAGATAAAGCCGCCAAGCTGGTTTTCACTGGCGCGGATGGCATCCCAGTATTCTTTCAGGTTGCCGACGGAGCTGCCCATCGCGTGGGCGTATTCGCACATGACGTATGGCATTTTGCCTTCGCCGCCGCGATCCCATACGGTGCCCGTACTCGGGTACATGTTGGAACGCATGTCGGTACCCAGGTTGCCGTCGTTTCCTTCGGAATGAACCGGACGGGTACTGTCATGATTTTTGAAGTACCAGATCATGTCGCGCTGAAGACCGTTTGCGAAGTTCTTGTCGCTGTTGTAGGTCATTTCGTTTCCGATTGACCAGATCACAATCGACGGGTTGCTGCGCAGACGCTTAAAGGCGGTTTCTGTACGATCCAGACCGAGTTCGTAGAACCAGCCCTGCTTTTCGGAATTGCCCATGATCGCGTGGCATTCCATGTTCGTTTCGCCGATGAGGTACATGCCCCAGTCGTTGGCGAGCCAGTACAGGTAGTCGTCGTTGGAGTAGTGCGAAGTACGGATGGCGTTCAGGTTGTTCTGCTTCATCAGCTTCACATCTTCTTCGATAGCCGCCTGCGGAGTGGCCTTGCCGTGGAACGGGTCGGTGTCGTGACGGTTGGCGCCTTTCAGCAGCAGACGCTTGCCGTTAATTTTGATCGGGTCCCAGTGAGTGGTGGTGACGTTGTAGTTTGAATCGACTTCGGTGCGTGTGAATTCGACCTGACGGAAACCGAGCTGAGTCGAGACGGTTTCAGCAACGTTTCCATCGCCGTCCTTTAAAGTCAGAACGAGCGCGTAGAGGTTCGGATCTTCTGCGGACCAGAGTTTTGGATTTTTTACGAGCGTAGTCAGCGATACGGTTCCCGTATTGCTGCTCTCGAGTTTTGGAATATCGACATTTTCATCGGTAAACAGAGCGGTGCCCTGGCGATCGTACGCGGAAGCGGAAAGCGTCCAGCCTCTGTTTTCTGCCGAAGAAAGGTTGCGGATATCGGCCTGGACGTTCAGAACTGCGTTGGTGTAGGAAGCATCCAGTGTTGTGGTGTAGTGATAGTCCTGAATCTGTACGAGCGGTGCGGATGTCAGATAGACATCGCGGAAAATACCGCCGTCATAGATCATGTCCTGGTCTTCAAACCAGGTTCCGTCGCAGAACTTGTGAACTTTGACAGCCAGCAGGTTCTCGCCGTCCATGTTGACGTAGTCGGTGATGTCGAATTTGTGCGGGCTGAAGGTGTCTTCGGAATAGCCGACTTCCTTGCCGTTCACGTAAACGTAGTAGGCGGATTCAACGCCGCGGAAATCGAGGTAAATGCGGCGGTCGCTTCCGCGCAGAGAATCATCAATGGTGAATGTCTTGCGGTACAGGCCGACCGGATTGTAGTTGGTCGGCGCAGCCGGGCAGTCTACATTGGTGTCGTATTTGGACTGCCAGGGCATCTGGGTGTTGGTATAGATCGAGAAATCAAATCCCTGGGTTGTCCAGTTCTGGGGCAGCGTAACGGATTTCCAGTCTTCGCCTTCGCCCTTCTTGAAATCGGTTTTGTAGAAGGCATGATCTTCCGTCATCATTTCATTGGCAAGTGTTTCATTCTGAACGACGGTCAGATCCCAGTTTTCGTTTTCCCCGGTCAGCATCTGCATTTTCTGAGATTCTTCACGGGCGTTGTAGTTCCATACAGCCTTCTGTGCAGCAGCAGAATTCTGATAGGGGATGATCTGGGTGCTGGCGGCTTCGCGGTTAATGCCGGTTACATCTTCTGCAGCCTGCGCGTTGCCGTCCACATCCGTGTAGTGGGTTCCCGTCCACATCCGTGTAGTGGGTTCCCGTCCACTCCTTGTGAGTGAACTTGGTTTTGTCGACGTTGGCTTTGATGGAATCCGCCGGACTCAGCCCTTGAGAGGGCGTTCCTTTCGCGGCGACGGGGATCGCCGGGAACGCGGAATAGGCCATCGCAGCAGAAACAAGCAGCGATAAAACCTTATGTTTCTTCATTCCAGTTTCTCCTTTACTTTTCTTTTCATGTGCCGCCCGCAGGGCCTGGGGGAGCTTTCTGCAAACGGTTACATGGTTATCCCCATGGTAGTCTTCTTCAGGGAATGTTGGCAAGATTGGGAGCATGGAATTTTGTTTTTACTTTAAAATTTTCAATGAATTTACTTGTTTTTTACTAAATGAACAGCGTTCATTTTTGTTGAGTAACACGAATAGGTTGATATTGGAAGGTACATTCCCCTTATTTAAGGAAAACACGCCCTGTTTGTACTTTTTATGAGGGTGTCAAAACAGGTAACCGATTATTCCAATGGTATTTAATGATCCAAAGTTTAACTTAGTTTTACCTTCGATTTTCCTGGTTTTTGTCAGGCCAAAATACTCGGCAGCACCGATGCGGTAAAAGCTGGCGGGACGAAAAATCAGTCCGAACAAAACGCGAAACCATAGAAAAAGCTGTCGGAAGCGTGATGTCTTCCGACAGCTTTTTTGCCCGTATGGTAGAAGGACATCCTTTAAAAGAAGGTCCAGTTTGTTCGTTTGGTGTGCATCCAAAGAGATGCAGGTGAAAATCCGCAGGGGATTTTGCGCTCTGTCTAAAGACGAAGAAGAAGTCCCGCTAGCCGATTCGATGCGTTTTCCTTCCGTTTTGCCCGACTGAAGGGAGCTGTGGAAATCGTATGCGTGAGGATTTGTTTCGTCTGGCCATCTGGAAGAATCGTCCGTCCCGCTTCCGGTTTGCCCTCCAAAAGCGGTCCGGGACGATTTATGGTTGTGAATCAGACAGTGTGTAAAACAGAGTGTAAAGAAGAGGTGCGCAAGACAGTTTCAGACTGTGCCAGCCCGTCTCTTATTTTGGAAGCGCGGAGCTTTTTGGCGTCTTGCGCAGCGCCAGCATCGCCTGGTTGAGTGCGGCGGCTTTGGCGTTGACCTCAGCCTGGCTGACCGGTTTGGCCAGTTCGCCTTCAGCAGCGGCTTTGGCGCTGGCAAAGGCGGCTTTGCCGGTTTCGCCAAATTCAGCAAGGTTCAGTTTGCCGGCCTTGTCGCAGGCAGCTTCCAGAAGCGTCGTGTCGATTTCTTGGCCTGGATCTGGTTCTTCGGCTTCTTCAAGTCCGGCATAAGCGGCTTCAAGAGCGGCCTGAAGATCGGCTGCGTTTTTCGCGGTCGAATATTTACCGTTGATGCCCGCCGCATTCATCATTGCAGCATTGAATGCGTTCCAGGAGTCTTCGGTGTAATCTTCCGCTTTCAGCTCCTTGTTCATCATTTCTACAAACTTCGCTACAAGCGCCGTGCGGGCGGCTGCTGGATCTTCAGCAAAGTTCATCCACAGAACGACGGTTTCATCATTCGGGAGATAGCTTGCCCGGCCTTCCGTCAGGGCTTTTACTTCGCCTGCATCCAGAGCGTCTGCGAGAACGGCGACATTCGAGATGGTCATCTGCGACGTACGCAGCGGCTTATCGGACATGAAGCCAAGTTCGAGAGCTTTGTTCGAAGCGGCCGGTCCGGCTGCGGCTTCGAGTTCCGCTTTCTCGCCAGTGACTTTTTCACCGTCGATATACATCGTGAACGTATCCTGATCGCTGTCATATACGGCGGTGATGTCGTGGAAGGCGCCGAAGAACGACGTTTCATCCTTGATATTCTGCGTACCGATTTCCACCCACTCATTGGTGCCGTTCATCTTCAGGTAGGCCTCGACCGTAACGCGTCCGTCTTTGTGGGTAAGAACACGCATGGCGAAGGAGTCATCGCCCAGAGAAACGATCGTGCTGTACTTGTCGTTGTATTCCCAGGAGCCTTCGGTTGTGCTCTTAATGGATTCCGGAACGAATACGCGCGAGCTGACGGTGAAGCTGTTTCCGCTGGTAATCGCATTCGTTACCTTTCGATCCGGGTCATTCAGACTCATGGAGCCCTTCATGCCGGATTCGGCGTAGTCGCCTTCGCTGTTGGAGACGATTTCGGCTGTATCCGGAAGCGGTGTGTTCAGTCCGTTCGGGCTGAGGTCTTTAATGATGACGGTTTCGCTTACGGTTACGGTCTTTGTAGCCGTAAGTGCAGCATTGCCGTTGACTTTGGCGCTGATCGTAATTTCGGTCGCATCCGCAACCCCTTCAGCAACCGTCAGAATCGCGTTTTTCGGATCGCTGACATCGGCCAGGATCGAAACGCCTTCGATGGCCTGTCCCTTGGCATCGGCTGCCTTCCATTCTACGGAAGTGACGTTGGCACCGGCAGGGTCGGTAGCGAGCGTCAGTGCCAGGGTGTTATTGGTCTTGACCACATCGGCACCGCTGATCGAAACGCTCTTAATGACTTTAACGAGGGCTTTGATGGCTGCATCGAGATCGTCGTACGCTTTATCCACATTGGCTTTGGTGACGTACTTCTCATTCAGTGCCTCTGCAGCAGCTTTTGCGGTTTCAAAAGCGGTCCAGGAGCCGGCATCGTAATTGTCTTCAACGAGAGCATCGGCGTCTTTAAGCAGAGCGTCGAGATCCGTGCGGTCTGCGCCGGAGAAGTCGAGCCAGAAGGCGACATCGGCATCTCTCAGTGTGGAAGTACCGGCGCTCATGGCTTTGAGCTCATCGGCGCTCAGCGCTTTGGTCAGCACTTTGACGTTGGAGAAGCCCATCTGCGATTTGCGGTATTCCTTGTCGGACATGTAGCCGATATTTGGCGTCAGAGCCTGGCTTGCGGCAATCGCATCGGGTACATCGGTGGCTCCGTTGGCGACTCCGTCGACGTAAATGGTCAGCGTCTTTGCCGTCTGGTCGTAGACCGCGGAGATTTCATGCCAGCCGTCGAAGAAATCATCCGGCAGAGCGGAGCTGGTTGCCTGTTTCCACTTGTTATTGACGTCTTTGACGTACGCGTCGATATGGGCATTGCCTTCGACATCGTGATTTTTGTAAATACGGTAAGCGAAGCAGTTGTCGCCCAGCGAGAAGATCACGTTGTGCTTTTCGTTGTGGCCGTCCATGACTTCCCATGTACCTGTTACCTTATCGTTAACGGATGCTGGCACATACATCCAGGAGCTGACGGTGAAGCTGCCGCCGGTAATGGCGCCTTTGATCTTGTTTTCGGGATCGTTGACGTCCATGCCGCCGTACATTACCGGCTGTCCGCCTGCATCGCCGATTTCCGCGGTGCCGTTGAGCGGCGTATCCAGATCGTTTGGACCGAGGTCGTTGATAGCCTGACCCAGTTTCTGGTTGACGGTCACTTCAAATGTGGCCGAAACATTCGTTCCGTTGATATTGGATGCCTTAACGGTATAGGTACCCTTGGCCAGAGAAGCCACGGTAATCAGCTGTGCAGAAGCGCCGGTTCCGGAAACGAGCGCATTATCGACTTCGTTTCCACTGGCATCTGCAATGCTCCAGTCTGCACTCACAATCTCAAGATCGGCCGGGGTTGCCGAGAGCGTGAAGCTGACGGTATCGCCGGCTGTGATGGTCGTTTTGTCTGCGGTAATCGTGGCGCTTTCGACAACTTTCGCGGCTTTCTGCTTCCAGTTGTCCATATCGAGCCAGAGCTCAGTATCTTCGGAAGCGGCTGTCTTCGCTGCAAGCGCAGTCGGATCAATGGCGCTCGAGAAAATCTTCATGGACTTGAAGCTGTACATACCGGTTCGTCCGTTGCCCAGGTCTGCACCCAGAGCTAAGGCAACGCCCGATCCGCTTGGGTGGGTGCCTGCGCTCAGCGATACCTGACCGCGCTGCTGGCCGTCGGCGTAGAAGACGAGCTTGCTGTTTTCGGCATCAAAGACAGCCAGGTAGGTATGTTCATTGCCCAGGAAGTTTGTTTTTTCTTCCTCAGTCAGGTTCTTATATTCGGTCGTTTTCCAGCTGCTGCCCGCTTTGGTATGGAACGAGTAGTCGTAGCTGTTTCCGGACTGGTCGGTACGGATTTCGAACGTCTCGTCGCCTTTGGCGGCCAGAATGTTGTACTGCTTCGTGCCGGTAGGGGTCGCTTCAATTGCGATCGACCAGGAATTTCCGCTTTCGAGCACATCATCGAGAACATCGCCATGACCGATGGTCACGTAGCCGCTCATATTGATGTCTTCGCCGTTTTTAAGCAGATTTGCGGTGGCTTCGAGATCGACATCGAGCTTGTTTGCCGATTTGTCTTCGATGTAGGCAGTTTTTCCCTGGAGCGCTTCAAGTTCTGGAATATAGGCTTCCATCTTGGCAATGCGGTCGCTGCCTTCCGGGCAGACAATGGCTTTCTGCGCATCCGGCATCGTCTTGAGAATATCGATCAGTTCTTTGGCTTCTTCCATCTGGCTGTAGGAATACGGCAGGAAGGAGTCGACCATTTCGATCAGTTCGGCTGCGCGTTCCTTGTCGTATTCGGTCCGGTCAAAGGAATCTACGGTACGGAATTCGGAAGCCTTGTCGGTCAGCGACTGCTCTTTCATTTCGCTGCCTTCAACGGGCAGAATGGTGAATTCCCACTCGTATGCCTTATCGTTGTACAGCTGGTACTGGCTTAACGTATCCGGTCCGCAGGTGGCACCGCCGGTTCCGCGGCTGCCGTAGTTGACGCCAACCATGGTTTCCTTGCGCGGGTTAAGGCCGTATGGGTGATTGGTGGAGTTCAGATCATCCGGTGTGAAGTGCAGGGCCTGCATTTCCAGCGGAGTGGTTGCTACAACGAGCAGGGTGTTCTTGCCGTCTCCGGAAAGGGCCATCCAGTTCGTGTCGGTCATCGTACCGGTGTCATCGACTTTCAGGTACGGGTAGAACAGTTCGCCTACCGTCGAAGAGTAAATGCCCTGACGGCCGAACGTCTTGCGGTCGGAGAGAGATTCTACCGGTCCGTTTCCGTACCATTTGACATCTTCGTAGCCTTCGGTAGTCGTCATCAGCGAACCGATGCGCAGGAAGCTGCCCATGCCGCTGCTAGTCGCATCGACTTTCATGCCGATCCTGACGGCGCCGTCGCCCAGGATGGTGTACGTCATGTCGACTTTCGTATTGCCGGCCTGCGGCAGGGTGAGGTTCGCGGTGATGACGTCGTTATTATCGTCGTCTTTGGAGGCGGTGATGGATTCTACATGGAGTTCGTCATCAGCTTTGGACCAGTTCCAGTCGAAATTGTTCTTATCGTTTTCGAACGTTCCGCGCCAGAAGTTTGGCGTCGGGCCGGTTTCGAGCATCTTTTCGCCTTTGAAGGTGTAGTCGCTGATGATGCCGGTCGTCTTGTCGATCTGGAAGGAGTAATCCTTGCCGGCTACGGTGTACAGATCATTGGTACTTGTGATCGTGGCGGTATCTGCCGACGTATAGGTCTTCTGGCCGACTGGAGCCGGAATGGCGATCTGATCCCAGCAGAGATCAAAGCCTTTATCGGCCCATTTTTCATCGGATTTCGTTCTTACGTAGAGAGTCAGATAGTAGTCGGCGCCGTCTTTGAGCGTTTCGGGCATCTTGAACGGAACAGAGATGGTTCCCGTTGTCTGCGGTTTTACATCGATGTTTTGTACGGTTCCCGTATCCACAACGATACCGTTTTCGAGAACTTCCCAGATCACGTCGTATTTGTTCAGGTTAGTGAAGCTGGATTCGTTATAGACGTTGACTTTTTTCGCGTCGAGATCTTCGATTTCCGCGCTGAACCAGTAGTTCTTGTACTGATTCTTGACTTCCATCAGCTCCGGCTGCGGGTTGCGGTCCGGTGAAATGAGGCCGTTTTCGCAGAACGAGTTGTCGTTTGGACGATCGCCCCAGTCGCCGCCGTAGCCGTAGAATTTGCCTTTGATTTCGTCCTTGTACAGGTTCGTACCGCTCTTCTGGCCGGCATCGGTGGCGTAGTAATCCCAGGCATCGACTGCGCCTTCGCCATGCGTATCCGCGGTATCGGCCCAGAAGAGAACGGAAGCGTCATCGGACTTGATGGCTGGATTCGCCGAATTCTGTCCGGCAATTTCGTCGGCGCTCAGAGCCTTGTTATAAATGCGGCCCATGGCGACTTCACCGTTGAAGTAGCGGCCTTTGACGGTATCCGCGCCGACCTGGATCGCGTGCTCCTGCAGCTCGATGTTTGTGGCAATGGAACCTTCCTTGAGCAGGACGCCGTCCGCGTAAATTTTCGCCGTGCCGTTATCATACGTAGCGGCAATCTGATGCCAGTTGTTATTCCAGTTGGCTGGTACGTCGCACTGGATGCCGGACCAGCTGTTTCCGCTCTTGACGAAGAATTCCAGCTTGCCCGAGCCGTTCATTTTCAGCGTCGTCTGATCGTCGCCCTTGGACAGGAAGACATCATCGTTGACGGTGGCATACGGCTTAACGATCGCTTCAAGCGTAAACGCCTTGCCGGAGCCGGAAAGTGCGCTGCCGACTTTGCCGTCCGTATCCGGATAGGAGAGGTAGCCGTTTAAAGACTGGGTGACATTGAATGTTCCAGCCGGTGTTTCCAACGTTACCCAGTCTCCGTTGGCGGTACCGGACAGGCCTTTTTTCTCCGAAACGCTGTACGTTACGCCAAGATTTTTGAGATCGACGGCACGCGACTGGTCCACCCAGTCCCAGATAAATCCGCCAAGCTGATTTTCTTCGGCGCGGATGGCATCCCAGTACTCTTTCAGGTTGCCGACGGAGCTGCCCATCGCGTGGGCGTATTCGCACATGACGTAGGGCATTTTGCCTTCGCCGCCGCGATCCCATACGGTGCCCGTACTCGGGTACATGTTGGAACGCATGTCGGTACCCAGGTTGCCGTCGTTTCCTTCGGAATGAACCGGACGGGTACTGTCATGATTTTTGAAGTACCAGATCATGTCGCGCTGAAGACCGTTTGCAAAGTTCTTGTCGCTGTTGTAAGTCATTTCGTTTCCGATTGACCAGATCACAATCGACGGGTTGCTGCGCAGACGCTTAAAGGCGGTTTCTGTACGATCCAGACCGAGTTCGTAGAACCAGCCCTGCTTTTCGGAATTGCCCATGATCGCATGGCATTCCATGTTGGTTTCGCCGATGAGGTACATGCCCCAGTCGTTGGCGAGCCAGTACAGGTAGTCGTCGTTGGAGTAGTGCGAAGTACGAATAGCGTTCAGGTTGTTCTGCTTCATCAGCTTCACATCTTCTTCGACGGCCGCCTGAGGAGTCGCCTTGCCATGGAACGGGTCGGTGTCGTGGCGGTTGGCGCCTTTCAGCAGCAGACGCTTGCCGTTGATTTTTACCGGATCCCAGTGGGTGGTGGTCACGCGATAGTTTTCATCCACTTCGGTACGGGTGAATTCCACCTGACGGAAACCGAGCTGTGTCGAAACGGTTTCCACTTCTTTACCATTGGCATCTTTAAGGGTGATGACCAGAGCGTAGAGGTTTGGATCTTCTGCGGACCAGAGCTTTGGATTTTTTACAACGGTGCTCAGGGAAACGCTATTGGTCTTTGTGCTGGCCAGTACCGGCACAGAAACTTCTTCATCGGTAAACAGAGCCGTACCGCTTCGATCGTAGGCGGAAGCGGAGAGCGTCCAGCCCTGGCTGACGGTGCTCGACAGGTTGCGGATATCCGCTTCAATGTTCAGAACCGCGTTGGTGTAGGACGCATCGAGAGTTGTCGTGTAGTGATAGTCCTGAATCTGTACGAGCGGTGCGGATGTCAGATAGACATCGCGGAAAATACCGCCGTCATAGATCATGTCCTGGTCTTCAAACCAGGTACCGTCGCAGAACTTGTGAACTTTGACAGCCAGCAGGTTCTCACCGTCCATGTTGACGTAGTCGGTGATGTCGAATTTGTGCGGGCTGAAGGTGTCTTCGGAATAGCCGACTTCCTTGCCGTTCACGTAAACGTAGTAGGCGGATTCAACGCCGCGGAAATCGAGGTAAATGCGGCGGTCGCTTCCGCGCAGAGAATCATCAATGGTGAATGTCTTGCGGTACAGGCCGACCGGATTGTAGTTGGTCGGCGCAGCCGGGCAGTCTACATTGGAGTCGTATTTGGACTGCCAGGGCATCTGGGTGTTGGTGTAGATCGAGAAATCAAATCCCTGTGTTGTCCAGCTCTGGGGCAGCGTAACGGATTTCCAGTCTTCGCCTTCGCCCTTCTTGAAATCGGTTTTGTAGAAGGCATGATCTTCCGTCATCATTTCATTGGCAAGTGTTTCATTCTGAACGACGGTCAGATCCCAGTTTTCGTTTTCCCCGGTCAGCATCTGCATTTTCTGAGATTCTTCACGGGCGTTGTAGTTCCATACAGCCTTCTGTGCAGCAGCAGAATTCTGATAGGGGATGATCTGGGTGCTGGCGGCTTCGCGGTTAATGCCGGTTACATCTTCTGCAACCTGCGCGTTGCCGTCCACATCCGTGTAGTGGGTTCCCGTCCACTCCTTGTGAGTGAACTTGGTTTTGTCGACGTTGGCCTTGATGGAATCCGCCGGCGACAAGTTGTCGGACGAAGTGCCTTCCAGGGCAGCGATAGTCATCGCCGGGAAGACGGAATACGCCATCGAGGCAGAAACAAGCAGCGATAAAACCTTATGTTTCTTCATTCCAGTTTTCTCCTTTTCTTCGGTGCGCGTCCGCAAGAGACTGGGGGGTCTTTGCAAACGCTTACACTGTTTGGTTTCATCTTATGCCAGATGTTAATTTTTGCAATAGGGGTCAGAAAGAATTTTCGTTTTACTGGAATATATGGATATGTTTTACTCGTGTTTTACTTAAGTACTGCGAATGTACAATCTGGATATAAACCGCATACATATATAAAATCATTTATATGGAATGGAATAACCGGAATTTGCACAAAGAGAACAGGTGTAAAAATCGGTAATCGATATTTACCTTGCGTTTCGCAAGTGCAAGTTTTATTAAAAGCTTTACTGCCCGACGGGGATGAAATCCGTCCGGTCTTCCATTGAAAAAACGAAAATCCTTAAATAAAGGCCTTTTAACCGCTTCCTGCGACAAACTCGACTGAAGCGTTTTTTGAGTGGACGGCAATCCATGGAACAGACCGGACGGCTTTTTACCAGAATCCGCCATAAAACTCAGGAAAAGAAAAGAAAGTACAAACAGAGCAGGAAAAATTCCCCGCTCTATTTCCAGAACGGGCCTGTCTGCCGTGCTTCGTGGGAAAGAAACGAACGATTCAGGTTTTTCAGACGAAAGAAAAAGGAGGAGTGAAGATGGATGTAAAACGTTCGACAGCCTCAAAGACCGGTACTTTACAGAACTGGATGTATGATGGCGAGCCCATGAAAAAACGCCTGGAAGCGGCGGCACAGAAGATGCCCCTGTCCCAGACGATGCAGGCGCTTGCGTATATGGAAAAGGCGCATGCTGGTCAGCTTCGAAGGACCGGCAATCCGCAGCAGCCGGTCGTTCCATACGCCATTCACCCGCTGAGTCTGGCGGTGCACGCGCTGGCCCTGGGCATTACGGACGATGACCTTCTGAGTGCCGCACTGCTGCACGATGTGTGCGAAGACTGCGATATTGCCTGCGCGGATCTGCCCTTTTCCAGAAACGTCCAGGAAATCGTATCCCGGCTGACCAAAGATGCCGGCTGCTTTTCGAAAGCGAAGATGCGCGAATATATCGAAGAGAGCGAAAGGCGGATTTTGCCGATGGCCGAACCGATCCGTGCAGCCCGCCCAGAATGGGATGCGCCCGTATTTCTTCTCGAATATCAGATGGTCAGCCTGATTACCGCGCTTCGCCCGCTCGTATACGAAAGACTTTGAAATCGAGCGCAGGATGGACATCTTCTCTGAACGCGGAATTTGCGAAAGTATGAATTTGCAAGAACAGGACGATAAGGATACAAAGATGATCAGAATCCACAACCCGGCGAATGGACAGAGCCGGGTTTTCGTATGCCGTTTTTCCGGTTTTCTACCATATATATTTTCTATATATTCTCTAAAATATATTCTCTAAACCCATTCTCGATCCATCCGGTGTTGGAACAGCCCATCTCTCCAGAACCGGGAAACAATCCGCGAATTCCCTCTGGTGCGTTCATAAAAATCGAAAATGAGCGTACACGTAGGGGGATTTTTTAAAAAGCGGCCGATACATACTTCGTTTTTGGGCCGGTCCGCGCGAAAAGCGAAAAAAAGAAAAAAAGTATGCCTAGTGTAACCCCTTTCCCGGGATGTGAAAAAGAAGCGGCTATGTATAATACAAGTTGACACTCTGAAAGGTAAACAGAATAAAAAATGGAAGCTGTTCATATTGAAAATCTGGAGTTCTCCTACGACGGAGCCACTCCGGTACTCAAAGGAATTACTCTCAATATACCCAAAGGAAGCTATACAGCGGTGGTCGGCCATAACGGATCCGGCAAATCCACGCTGGCCAAGCTGATCATTGGTCTGCTCGAACCCGCCGCCGGTACAATCGATGTTCTCGGAACGCGCCTCACGGAAGAAAGCGCCCCCGAAATCCGCGATCACGTCGGCATCGTGTTCCAGAATCCGGACAACCAGTTTATCGGCTCCACTGTAGCCGATGACATTGCCTTTGGTCTGGAAAACCATTGCGTCCCGACCGAACAGATGCAGGGACTGATCGAAGAAAACGCGGCGAAAGTCGGCATGCTCGACTACCTGAACGCGGAACCGACGAATCTTTCCGGCGGACAGAAACAGCGCGTCGCCATCGCGGGCATTCTGGCTATGTCGCCGGACATCCTGATTTTTGACGAATCGACAAGCATGCTGGACCCGCAGGGAAAAGCGAGCGTCAACGCCCAGATCCGCAAGTTAAATAAGGAAAGAAACATCACGATTCTTTCGATTACCCACGATATGGACGAAGCCGCTCAGGCCGAAAACGTGATCGTGCTGGAAAAAGGAAAAGTTGCCGCCCAGGGAACGCCCGCAGAAGTGTTTGAAAACGGGGAAATGATGAAGGATCTGAAACTGGATCTGCCTTTCGCCCTGAAAGCCTCAAAGGCCTTTGAAAAGGCCGGACTGACGGATCATCCGGTGCTTACGCTGGATGAGCTGGTGGAGGACGTATGCCAATTGAAATAAAAGATCTCGAGTACACGTATTCGCAGGGAACACCCTTTGAGCACAAGGCGCTCAAAGGCGTCAACCTGACGATTCCCACCGGCAAGGTGACCGCCATTATCGGTCAGACCGGATCGGGAAAATCCACGCTCGTTCAGCATCTCAACGCGCTGCTCAAGCCGACGAAAGGCAGCGTCGATATCGCCGGCTTTCATATCGATCCGGCGACGAAGCTGACGGATGTCAAAGCTCTGCGCAAAAAAGTCGGTCTGGTGTTCCAGTTTCCGGAATACCAGCTGTTTGAAGAAACGATTGCCAAGGATATCGGCTTCGGGCCGAAAAACTTTGGCTATACGCCCGAGCAGATTCAGGAAGCGGTGCATAAAGTGCTGCCTTTAGTCGGCCTCGACGAATCGTATCTCGAACGCTCCCCGTTCGAACTGTCCGGCGGACAGAAGCGGCGTGTCGCCATCGCCGGCATTCTCGTTCAGGATCCGGAAGTGCTCGTTCTCGATGAACCGGCTGCCGGTCTGGATCCCCAGTCAGCCAGAGAAATGATGAATCTGTTCATGTCGCTCAACCGCGGGCAGGGAAAGACCATTCTGCTCGTCAGCCACGATATGGAGCACGTCCTGGACTACTGTGATGAAGTCGTCGTCATGAAAGACGGCAAAGTATCCACGCAAATGGAAGTCCACGAATTTTTCAAACATCCCGAACTGCTGCGCGAAATCGATATCAACCCGCCTGGCATTGTTCAGCTCAAGGAAAAGCTGCAGGAAAAAGGCTTTTCTGTTCCGCAGGACAGCTATTCGCTCGATGAAATCGCTCAGGCCCTGAAAGAGCAGGTGAACGCCCATGAATAACATTGCGCTCGGCCGCTATCTGCCGATCGATTCGGTCGTCAGCCGCATGGATCCGCGCTCGAAAATCATGATCCTGCTCATTCTGATGGTGGCGATCTTCATTCCGGCCGGATTCTGGGGCTACATTCCCATCGTTCTCTTTATTATTGCGGCTCTGTATCTTTCCAGGCTGAAGCTGTCCTACGCGCTGCGTTCGCTCAAGCCGATGATGTGGATGATGATTTTCCTGCTCATTATCAACGTCCTTGTTCTGCATACCGGAACGCTGCTCTTTGAATGGGGCTGGTTCAAGATTTATTCCGACGCCCTGATTCAGACGGCTTACGTCATTATCCGACTGATGCTGATGATCATTCTGACGACGATCCTGACCGCCACAACCAAGCCGCTCGACTTGACGCTCGGCATTGAAAAGCTGCTCAAGCCGTTCGAGAAAATCGGTCTGCCGGCGCACATCATCGCCATGATGATTTCCATCGCGCTGCGCTTTATCCCGACGCTGATCGAAGAAACCCAGCGCATCATGAACGCGCAGGCGTCCCGCGGCATCGACATGCAGAACGGCACACTCAAGGAAAAGGTGTCCGCCATTCTGTCTCTGATCGTCCCGCTGTTTGTTTCCGCCTTTGACCGCGCCGATCAGCTCGCCAACGCCATGGAAGCCCGCGGCTACAATCCATCCCGTAAAAGAACGCGCTATAAAGTGCTCAGGATGCACGGCATCGACTACGCGGCGATGGCCATTTCGGTTCTCGTTCTTGCCATCGACATCATTCTGGCCGTTCTTGGAGTGTAGACATGCGCTATAAAGCCATACTGGCATACGATGGCCATCGCTATGGCGGCTTTCAGAAGCAGACCAACGCGACCGGCATTCAGGAAGTCATCGAAAAGGCGCTGGAAAAAATCCTTCATCAGCCGGCGTCCATTACCGCAAGCGGCCGCACGGATGCCGGCGTTCATGCCCTCGGACAGGTATTCCATTTTGACGGCCCCGACAACATTTCGCCTTTGGGCTACTACAACGCGCTCAACACGCTTTTGCCCAGGGACATACGCATTCAGTCTGTCGAAGCGGTGGATGAAGATTTTCATGCCCGCTTTTCGGCGCGCTTCAAGCGATACGACTACGTGATTACCAAGGAAAGAGACAATCCTTTCCTTTATAATTACAGCCATTTCGTATGGCGCGATCTGGATGTCGAACGCATGCGCCAGGGAGCTGCTGTCTTTGAAGGGGAACATGACTTCACGTCCTTTTCCAACGCGCAGATCGACGAGAGAAAACCGCGAACGAAAACGATTTACCGTATCTGCATCCAGGAAGAGCCAAAAGGCCTGCGGCTGATTTTTGTCGGTACCGGCTTTCTGCGCTACCAGGTGCGCATGATGAGCGCCGCTCTCATTGCCCTTGGCGAAGGCCGCATTACGGTCGATGAGCTGAAAGTCATGCTGGAGGCAAAAGACAAGCACGCGTCGCGCTTCAACGCCCCAGCCAAGGCGCTCTATCTCGTTCAGGTCGGCTACACCCAGAATGAACTCGATACTCTGCTCGCTTCTCTGTCCTCGGATCCCGATGGGATCTGAGGGCTTTTTTCGTGAAAACGGTGACCAATGAAAGTCTTCCTTTTCCCTTTAGGCATGGGAGGATTTGCGCAATTTAAAATCGTGGAAAAAACGTCTGGATTTCTTCTCTGTGCCAGGGGATTGGGATTGACTTTGAAAGGTGGAATGCTTAAGATAATCCGTGGCTGTATCCAAGCCTTTGAGCCCCGGTAACGCTCATTGAAACGGAGGAAGCAACATGCGTCAAACAACAATGGCAAAACCTGCTGAAGTAGAACGCACATGGTATGTAATTGACGGCGAAGGCCAGACTCTCGGTCGCCTTGCCACCACTGCAGCCCACGTTCTGCGCGGTAAACATAAACCCACTTACACACCAAACGTGGACTGTGGAGATTATGTAATCATCATCAACGCTGACAAGGTCAACATGACCGGCAACAAGCTTGAAACTGAAAAGTACTACAATCATTCCGGATACTATGGCGGACTGCGTGTACGCACTGCCAAGGAAATGAAGGAAAAATACCCTGTTGAATGGGTTCGCAGAGCTGTACAGGGCATGCTCCCCCACAACCGTCTGGGAGATGTTCAGCGCAAGCACGTTCTGGTTTACGCCGGAAACGAACATCCGCATGCAGCACAGAAACCTGTGGAACTGAAAGTGAAAGGATAGGAGATTAGGAAATGGCAAATAAAGAAAATTTCGTTCAGTATCTCGGTACCGGACGCCGTAAAGAAGCCGTTGCCCGTGTCTTCCTTCGTCCAAATGGAACAGGGAATATCGTAGTCAACGGCAAAGAGCTTAAAGAGTACATGCCTTCTGAATTACTTCAGATGGAAGTTCGTTCCCCTCTTGAACTGACCAACACACTCGACCAGTTCGATGTAATGGTAACCGTTCAGGGCGGCGGCTTCACCGGCCAGGCTGGTGCAATCCGTCACGGAATTACTCGTGCCCTCATGGAAGCTTCGGAAGACTATCGTCCTGCTCTGAAAGCAGCTGGTTATGTAACTCGTGACCCGCGTGCTAAAGAACGTAAGAAATACGGTCTGAAAAAAGCTCGTCGTGCACCGCAGTTCAGCAAGCGTTAATTTTACCAATGTTGCAAATCCTGCAGAAATGCAGGATTTTTTTATGCCCGAATCGCACAGATCCGCGGCGTACGGGCATAGAAAAAAGCCGTGTCGTCCGGGCACGGCTTTTTTACAAAAGGGAAAAAATGTGTCGGCAGACAGCAGCTAGACCATGTAGCCGATGCCTTTGCGGGTAATAATGAAGTCTTCGATGGAAATGGCGGCCAGCTTGCGGCGCAGACGGTTTACGTTGACGGAGAGCGTGTTCTCATCAATGTAGCAGTCGGTTTTCCACAGGGCTTCCATAAGCGTTTCGCGGGCAACGATCTTTTCCTTGTTTTCCATCAGGATCCGCAGGATGCGGGCTTCGTTTTTGGAAAGTTCGATGGATTTGCCCATATAGCTGACTTCATTGCTGCCTAAGTCAAGATGAACGCCATGATGTTCGAGATAGTCGGTATGCTGGGTATAGTCGAACGTCCGGCGAAGCAGCGCCTGGATTTTGGAAACGAGAACCGCGGTATCAAACGGTTTCGTGATGTAATCGTCGGCTCCCTGGTTGATTGCCGTAATGACATTCATGCTTTCATCCGCGCTCGAAAGAAAGATGATGGGAACTGAAGAAAATTTTCGAATTTCACTGGTCCAGTAGAAACCGTTGCGTCCAGGCAGGTTAAGATCCATAAGAATCAGCGCCGGCTTGAGCCGGTCGAATTCTTCGCGGATGTGGTCAAAATCTTTCGCGCAGACCATTTCAAAACCCCAGCTCTGCAAAACAGAGGAGAGGCTCGAGGCCAGGGAGGAGTCATCCTCAACGATCATGATTCGGTACATGCTTTCATTTTAGCGAGCGGCAGGACCAATAACCTGAACAAAAACTGAAATTTCCCTTTCGTTTCTGAAATATAAAATGAACAATCGGCGGTATTTGAGCGCATCTGAGGTCAATTTGGGGTGTAACCGTCTTCAAAAACCGTAAGAAAGCAAAAACGGCTTTTCCGTTTCCCTGAGCAAACCTTCCATCGCACAGGCTGGCGTGCCGCAAAAAAAGAGTCTGCCTCGTCTCTATAAGCAGAGGCAGGCATCCGGGCATAGAGACAAGTGAATCGGATTGGAAATGCCAGAATCAAGATAGAAAATCCGAACGCAGAAGATAACCGGCACAGATGGAAATACCGGACACAGAAAGCCAGTACAGAAAAACCAGAACAGAAAGTACAGAAAGTACACAAAAGGAGAGACAGCCATGAAGATGGACATGCGGCGCAAGGATCGACAGGTACAGGATCCTAAGAAAATCGAAGAACTTCTAAACCGGGCGGACGTTTTGCATCTTGCCCTGGCCGATGAGGAAATTCCGTATATCGTCGCTCTTTCGTATGGCTATGCGCTGGAAAACGGGAAACTGACCTTCTATTTTCACAGCGCCAAAAGCGGACACAAAATCGACTTGATCCACACAAATCCAAATGCCGCCATTCAGATCGACTGTCCCGGGCGGTTTCTGCCTGCGCAAAACGGTAAAGCGTGCACGGCAAGCGTCGCGTTTGACTCGCTTTTTGGACAGGGAAGGATCCGGGAGATCACCGATCCAAAGCAGAAGGAAAACGCACTGTGTGCTCTCATTGCACACTGTCTTCATGAGAGAAACGAAGATAAAAGCGCCTTTTCCTGGGATTTTGATACGACCGTACTCGATCACACCGCCGTCTTTGCGGTAGACGTCCAGCAATATACGGTCAAACATCATGGCTGAATTAAATATAGTCTGTATTGATCTTAAGGAAATCAAAATCATTCCCTGTTTGTAAAAATCGGCAAGCCAAATTCTCAATTATGACAGTGCAAATGGGATTGAGTATACTGAAGCTGGTCCTCTTTTCTGCCATAATTCGTGAAATTCTGCACGACATTGTGAAGACATGGACTTTTTTATCTTTTGCGTTATTCTAGTATACGGTCTTACGAAAAAAGGCCTGAATAAGGTAGAAATCAAACCAGAACACACCATAAGGAAGACATTATGACTAATATTGATCAGCAATCCGTGAATGCAATTCGTATACTGGCCGCCGATGCCATTCAGAAGGCAAATTCCGGCCATCCTGGTGCTCCGCTTGGAACTGCACCAATGATGTATGAGCTTTTCGCTAAACACCTTTCCCACAACCCCCGAAACCCCAAATGGGAAAATCGCGACCGTTTTGTTCTTTCCGGCGGACACGGCTCAGCCGGCCTGTACGCCCTGTTTCATCTCTTCGGCTATGGAATCTCCGCAGAAGATCTCTGCAATTTCCGTCAGCTTAACTCGCTGACACCGGGTCATCCGGAATACGGCCACACCGTTGGCGTTGAATGCACCACCGGCCCTCTGGGCAGCGGTCTTGCCGCTTCGGTTGGCATGGCCATTGCCGAAGAATTCCTGGCTGAAAAATTCAACCGCCCGGGTTTTGATATCATCGATCATTACACATTCGTCGAACTCGGCGACGGCGACATGATGGAAGGCATCTCGCAGGAAGCCCTCTCTCTTGCCGGCACGCTGAAGCTCGACAAGCTGATTCTCCTTTACGACTCCAATAAAATTTCCATCGAAGGCGATACCGATCCGGTATTTGCTGAAGATGTAGACGCCCGCATGAAGAGCCTTGGCTTCTCCACCTGGACGGTAGAAGACGGCAACGATCTCGAAGCGATCGCTAAAGCCATTGAGGAAGCCAAATCCGATCGGGAACATCCTTCCTTTATTACGGTGAAAACCAAAATTGGCTACGGCTCTCCGAAAGAAGGTCTGGCTTCCAGCCACGGCGAACCGCTTGGCGCCGACAATGTAGCCGCTACAAAAGAAAAACTTGGCTGGCCAAGTCAGGAACCGTTCTATGTTCCGACGGAAGTGTATGAAAACTTCACCGAACTGGCTAAACGCGGACAGAGCGAAGAAGACGCGTGGAACGCCCTCTATGCCGCCTATAAGAAAGAGTATCCGGAAGTCGAAGCGGAATACCGCAAGATGCTGGATCAGCAGCCGGATGAAGCTGCGCTGGAAGCAGCCGATCTCTTTGAAGTACCGGAAAAAGCCGAAGCTACCCGCGTTTCTTCCGGACGTATCATCAACAAGCTTAAAGACGTTATGCCTAACCTCATTGGCGGATCCGCTGACCTTGGTCCGTCCAATAAGACCTACATGAACGGCGAAGGCGACTTCGCGCCGGAAAACCGTGGCGGTCGCAACATCCACTTTGGTGTGCGTGAACTCGCTATGGCCGGCATTGCCAACGGTCTGGCTCTGAGCGGTCTGCGCCCGTATGTCGGCACATTCTTCGTCTTCTCGGACTACGCCAAGCCAATGGCCCGTCTGGCTGCACTGATGAACCTGCCGGTAACGTACGTTTACTCGCATGACTCCATCGGTGTCGGCGAAGACGGTCCGACCCATCAGCCAATCGAACATATGGCTTCTTACCGTTCCATTCCAAACATGGTCGTATTCCGCCCGGCGGATGCGAAGGAAACAGCTGCAGGCTGGACGCTGGCCGCAAAACGTACCACCGGTCCTACCGCACTCATTCTGACCCGTCAGAACGTGCCGCAGCTGGAAGAAACGTCGAAGGAAGCCGTCAAAGGCGCCTACATCCTTCGTGACAGCAAAGCCGAACTGCCGCAGGGCATTCTGATCGCTTCCGGTTCGGAAGTGGCTCCGACCCTGAAAGCAGCACAGCTGCTGGAAAAAGAAGGCATCGACGTTCGCGTTGTCAGCATGCCTTCTATGGAACTGTTCGAAATGCAGCCGGAAGACTACCGCGAATCCATTCTGCCGCGCAAAGTCAAAGCCCGTACTGCTGTTGAAGCGTCCAAGGACTTCGGCTGGGGCCGCTACGTTGGTCTCGACGGCGAAGTGGTCGGCATGAAGAGCTTTGGCGTTTCCGCACCAGGAAGCCAGCTGTTTGACTACTTCGGCTTCACTCCGGAAAACATTGCCGAAACGATGAAACGCGTACTCGCCCGCACTGCGGAATAAGTTTCCCATCCGGAACACTCGAACGGAAGACAGATCGATTTCAGAATTGAAATCCAGATTCTCATACAATGAACAAAGAGGCTGTACGAAAAAAATGAATTCGTACAGCCTCTTTTTCATTTGGTGTGATCTGGCGTTCTCTGCTTATAGCCGAATGTTCGCCAGAGAGCATCGTGCGGATTTCCATTTCTTACTTCTTCTTACTTCTCTTACTTCCTTTTGGAAAAGAAGAAAAATTGGATCGGAACAGAAAATCGGTTTCGTTATTTCGCTGCGCCGGACAGCAGCTCCTGTTTTTTGTAGTTTAAAACTGGTCCAAAAAAGCGAAAATCGGATTTGAAAACTGGGCCACCTGACTTGTATCGTACTCCGTAATGGAGGACTAGAAAGTGCATACTCAGATGACAGTTTTCAAATACATCGATTTACGAACACAAGGAATCTCATCCAGAAAAGCCGCTGCGCTGTGCTCGATCTCGAGAACCACTGGTGAGAAGTAGTACAGGAAGTACAAGGAAAAGAGAGAGTCTCTGGAAGCTGATCCAACCCACGAAAACAGCCGGACGTTTATTGAGGAGTGTATCGATCCGCCTTCATACGACAGTTCATCCAGACAACCTCGGAAATACAGTCCAGAGGTCGACGCGCTTCTGGATCAAATTCTTGAAGACGAAGAAGAAAAGACACGCCTGCTCGGGTCTGGCCATAAGCAGCAGCTGACCTGCTTACAGATCTGGGATCTGATCAGGGCTGCTGGATTCGACATTGGATTGTCGACCATCACAAAAAGGGTCAAAGAGAAAAGGAACAGGCACAGAGAATGCTTCATCAGTCAGGACTACGAACCAGGTGACCGGTTTGAATACGATTTTGGCGAAGTGAAGCTGATGATTAATGGTCAGAGAAAGACGTTCTATCTGGCCGTTATGACTTCGCCATGGTCAGGCTATCGAGCTGCCTGCCTGTACGAAAACCAGAAAAGTCAGGTCTTCTTTTGAATCGATGATCCGCTTCTTCAATGAAGTCGGCGGAATCTTCAGAGAGGGCGTTTACGACAATATGAGAAACGTCGTCTCGAAATTCATAGGAAGAAACGAGAAAGAAATTAATCCGGAACTTATCCGCTTCGCCCATTACTACGGGTTCAGGGTAAACGTTACGAACGCATTTTCTGGAAATGAGAAAGGATCCGTCGAACGTTCCGTTGAAGTAGTTCGAAATAAGAGCTTCGCCTTGAAATACAAATTCGACAGTCTCGAAGAAGCTAGAATGTGGCTCAAGGATCGTCTGGATGAACTGAATAAAGATACGAAGCGGAAAGAAGAACAGCCGTTTCTGAAGCCGCTCCTTCCTGACTATGAAGCGGCTCAGATCGCTGAGCGGATAGTAAATAAATACTCTTTAATCAGCGTTGACAATAATCAGTATTCCGTTCCCGATAATCTGATTGGTAAAAAAGTAAGAGTTAAAACCTACACAGAAACAATCAAAGTTTATTACGAACATGAACAGGTAGCT